>CALMAD010000405.1 GCA_937859105.1 uncultured Propionibacteriaceae bacterium | reverse complement strand
TGCCGGCCGGGACGGCGGGCGTCCGGCCCTGGGTCGCCTGCGCGACCAGGCCCGGCACGTCGGCCCCCTCCCCGGACGCCGCGAGCGTCAGCCGAACGCGGGCGCCGTACTCGGCGTCCACCACGTCGACGCCGTGGTTCATCAGTTCCCCCTGGACGCGGCCGGCGTCCGCGTGGTCGAGCGTGACGGCGAACAGCGCGCGCGACACCGGCTCGACGCGCGGCGCGGCCGCGAGGGCCGCGGCGACGGCGTCCGAGTAGGCGCGCACGAGCCCGCCCGTGCCCAGCAGGACGCCTCCGAAGTACCTGGTCACGACCGCGACCGCCTGCGAGACACCGGCCCCCCGCAACGTCTCGAGCATCGGCATGCCGGCGGTGCCGGCGGGCTCGCCATCGTCGGACGACCGCTCGATCGGCTGCGCGCCCGGCACCTCCACGACGAACGCGGTGCAGTGGTGCCGGGCGTCGGGGTACGCGCCCCGGACGCTCGCGATCACGTCGCGGGCGGCCTCCTCCGAATCGGCGCGAGCGAGCGTGGCGATGAAGCGCGAGCGCTTCATCTCCAGCTCGCTCTCGGCGCGGTAACCGCGCGGCAACCAGGGCACATGCCCATCCTGCCACCGGGGCCGGGGACGCTCGCGCAGGCGTCCGCCCCGGTTCGCGTCGCCGGCCCCCGGTGTGCCACTATTGAGAACCGTTACCAATAAGAGAGGTCTTCATGCGTTCTCGCCTGCTCGCCGCCCTGGCGGCCACCACGCTGGTGGCGTCCGCCGGGTGCACCAGCCCCGCCACCCACGCGCCGGTCGCCGTCGCCACGACGACCGAGCTCGGTTCGGTCGTCTCCGACATCACGACGTGCGCCGGAGGCACCTCGGCGACGCTCATGGGGCCGGGCAACGACCCGCACACCTTCTCGGTGTCCTCGGGGCAGGTCGCCGAGCTGGTGCGCGCGAAGCTCGTCGTCGCGAACGGGCTCGGGCTCGAAGAGGGGCTGGCCCAGACGCTGGCGAACGTCTCCGCCGACGGCGGGAACGTCGTCGAGATCGCCCCCACGATCGACCCGATCCCCTTCGGCGGCGGCCACGAGGCCGGCGAGGCGCACAGCCACGCCGAGGGCGACGAGCATGCCCACACCGGCGACGACCCGCACTTTTGGATGGACGTCAAGCGCATGGCGTCCGCGGCGGGCACGATCGGCGAGCGCCTCGCCCAGGCGACCGGCGACGCGCGGTACGCCTCGTGCGGCCGGGAGGTCTCCGACAAACTCACCCGCGTGGACGCCGACGTGCGCGCCACCCTCGCCACGATCCCCGCTCAGCGGCGCGTGCTCGTGACCGACCACGACGCGTACGCCTACTTCGCGAAGGCGTACGGCTTCGAGATCGCGGGCGTCGTCATCCCGGGCGGCTCGACGGACGCCGAGCCCTCCTCGGCCGACCTCGCCGGCGTCATCGACACCGTGAAGAAGGAGAAGGTGCCGGCGATCTTCTCGAACACGACGGTCAGCCCCAAGCTCGTCGACACCGTCGCCCGCGAGTCGGGGCAGGACGTCAAGGTCGTCCCCCTCTACGTCGACAGCGTCGGCCCGCAGGGCTCGGGCGCGGAGACGTACGCCGGCATGATGACGACGAACGCACGGCTCATCGCCGACGCGCTGAAGTAGGTTGGGCCGACGCGGATTGGTTGATCGAGCCCTTTCTGCTCGGGTTTCAGCAGCGCGCGCTGCTCGGCGGCCTGATCGCGGGCGTGATGTGCTCGGCGGTCGGCGTCTGGCTGGTACTGCGCGGCATGAGCTTCTTCGGGGACGCCTTCGTGCACGGCGTCCTGCCCGGCATCGCGTCGGCGGTGGTCTTCGGGTTCTCCCCCTACCTCGGGGCGGCCGTCGCGGCGCTGGCGATGGTGGGCGGCATCGAGCTGATCCACCGCCGGACGTCGCTGAAAGAAGACACGTCGATCGGGCTGCTGTTCGTCGGCATGATGGCGCTCGGCGTCGCGATCATCTCCAAGAGCACGTCGTACACGGGCAGCCTCAACAGCATCCTGTTCGGGGACGCCTTCGGCGTCACCGCGTCCGATCTCGTCGCCCAGGCGATCTTCGCCGCCGTCGTGATCGCGGCGTCCCTGCTGTTGTACCGCCCGC
The DNA here is from genome assembly GCA_937859105.1 of uncultured Propionibacteriaceae bacterium. Taxonomy (GTDB): domain Bacteria; phylum Actinomycetota; class Actinomycetes; order Propionibacteriales; family Propionibacteriaceae; genus Propioniciclava. Next base: position 2,940 of record CALMAD010000405.1, on the reverse strand, counting down.
TGCTCGCGCTGTCGTTCTCGACGAAGAAGGCCCAGACGCTCGGCATGCGTCCGAAGGTGACGCACGCGCTGCTGCTGGCCCTGATCGCGACGGCCGTGATCGGCAGCTTCCAGGCGGTCGGCACCCTCCTGGTGTTCGCGCTGCTCGTCGGGCCGCCCGCGACGGCGGCCCTCGTCAGCCGGACCGTGCCGCGCATGATCGTCACGTCGGTAGCGATCTCGGCCGTGTGCGTCTGGGCGGGCCTGACGATCAGCTACTACGCGGGCACGGCCGGCGCCGCGACCATGGCGCTGGTGGCGGTCGCGCTGTTCTTCGTCGTCCTGTTGATCACGACCCTGACGAGGAGGGCCGCCCGTGCCTGATTCCCTGCCCACGGACGCCCACCCCGAAGCCCCCCTCGCCCGCGGCGAGGCCGTCGAGCTGGCGTACGGGTCGTCGGTCGCGGTCGCGGCGTCCGACTTCACGATCCCGCTCCACGGGGTCACGGCGATCATCGGGCCGAACGGCTCGGGCAAGTCGACGCTGCTGAACGCGCTGGCCGGCGTGGTCGAGGCGCGCTCGGGCTCGCTGGAGGTGCTCGGCGGCTCCCCCAAGGACGCCTACCGGCGCGTCAGCTACGTGATGCAGTCGCTGGCGTTCCCCGAGGGGACGCCGATCACCGTGCGGGAGGTCGTCGCGATGGGCCGGTTCAGCACGCTGGGGCTGTTCCGGCGGTTCTCGACGGCGGACACCCGCCGCATCGACTCCGCGATGGAGATGCTGGAGGTGACCGACCTGGCCAAGCGGCACCTGGGCGAGCTGTCCGGAGGGCAGCGGCAGCGGGTGTACGTCGCGCAGGGCATCGCGCAGCAGCACGAGGCGCTGCTGCTCGATGAACCGCTGACGGGCCTCGACCTCGTGTCGGCCCGGACGATCGATGCCATCATCCACACCGAGCGCGAGCGGGGGCACTCGGTCGTGCTGACCACGCACGACCTCGACGAGGCGCGGGCCGCCGACCACGTGGTGCTCATGGCCGGCCGGGTCATCGCCGCCGGGCCGCCCGGCGAGGTGCTCACCCGGCACAATCTGGAGACCGCCTACGGGTTGGGCGCCCTGCACGACTCGTCGTTCGACCTGGTCGACGACCCCACGCACGCGCACGAGCGCCAGCGCGGGAGGCGGGCGTCCTCGAAAAACCACCCGCACCCCGAGTAGGCAGGGCCCCTCTGGGCGCCCGACACGGGCGTCGGGAACCGGGCGCCCCACGGGCGCGCCGCGTACCGCGCCCCGCGGGCGCGCCGTCAGGCGCGGACCGAGCGGAGGCCGAGCCGGAAGGTCGTCGTCCGGCGGCGGTGGGCCGGCACGGTCCCGGAGTCGGGGTCGTCGTCGCGGACGCGGAGGGCGGGCAGCAGCTCGGCGAGCGTCCGGTCGAGGTCGGGGTCCGGGTGGCGCAGGTCGATCCAGCGCAACTCGGCGCCCCGCGCCGCCCGGGCGGTCTCGACGGGGCGCGGCGCCTCGTACAGCTCGACGAGCCGGGGGCCGGCGTCCGCGCGCTCGGGGCTGTAGAACGCGAAGAAGCGGACGTCCCGCTCGTGCAGCGGGATCGTCGCCAGGGCATGCAGCTCCCGCAGGACGGCGTCCAGGGCGGTCTCGCCGGGGAGGATCCTTCCGCCCGGCAGGCGGAACCCCGCCTCGTCGGCGGGGCGCACGGCCAGGACACGTCCGTCGCGGCGCCGCAGGATCGCCGCGGCCACGTCGGGCAAAGTCATAACGACAATGCTATGCACGAAGGTGGGGCAACAGCTCAATCAACAGGGGCGCCCAGGCGGGTGACACGCCGTGCGGATCGATCCAGTCGAGCTCGGCGATCTCGGCGTCGGCGGCGGCGCCGGCCACCGGGTCCGCGTATTCGAAGACGTCGGACGCGAGCGTGTAGCCCGGCTCGTTCGCGGCGTCCGTCAGGTAGGAGCCGACCGGCGCGAGGCGCGCCGGGTCGAGTGCGAGGCCGACCTCCTCGCGCAGCTCGCGAAGGGCGGCGTCAAACGAGGTTTCGCCGGGCTCCAACTTGCCGCCCGGCAACATGAATCGCGTCGTGCCGCGCTTGCGGACGACCAGCACGCGACCCGCGGCGTCCCGGGCGATCACGGCGGCGACCGTCAGGTCGGCAGGCCGGTCGCCGTTCCCGGCGCTCACTCGGCGTCGAACCGGACGTGCAGCCGCGCCGTGACCTCGAGGTCGTCGGGGCTGAGGTCGATGCCCTGACCGTCGCCCATTTTTCGCGACACCGCGAGAAGCTGGACGCCGCCCCCGTCGCCCTGGACGCCCGCCCCGGCGCCCTCCGCCCGCCCGAGCAGCTCCGGGTCGGCGATCTCGGCGAAGCGGACCTCGCCGGCGCCGGCGGCGTCCGCGATGATCTGGGCGCGCTCGCGCGCCCGCGCGACCGCCGCGGCGAGCACCTCGCGCTCGGCGTCGGCGCGGCGCTCGTCGGTGAGGCTCCACGCGACGTCGGCGAGGCTGACGCCCGGCACGGCGGCCCAGCGGTCGATGAACGCGGCGAGCACCCGGACGTCGGCGAACGTCACCCCTACCCGCGCCCGCGCGGCGTGCCGCAGCGGCGGGACGCCGCCGTCGTCGGACCACGGCCGCCACGACGACGTCGCGATGGCGCCGACGGAGAAACTGCTCACCGGGCGGGACGGCGCGTCGCGCAGCGCCTCCAGCTCGGGCGTGAGCGTCTCGATCAGGCGGGTCGCGGCGGAGGCCGGCTCATCCTTGGACGCGGACTCGAACGACACCTCGACCTGCAGCGTCGCCCGCTCGGGCCTCAGTGCAAGGCGGTGCTCGCCGACGACGGTGATACGCATGCGTCCGAGAGTACCGGCCCCCGGTGGGCGCCTCGGTGGGGGCCTCCGCGTGTGCGTTTCTACCTGACACTCTCCACACTCCCGTGTGGAGAGT
>CALMAD010000404.1 GCA_937859105.1 uncultured Propionibacteriaceae bacterium | reverse complement strand
ACGTTCGTGACCATGGTCGCCGGCGCCGCCGGCATGAGCTTTCGCCACTTCATCACCTGGACGGCCCTGGGCGGCGTCATCTGGGCGACCGGCGTGACGATCCTCGGCTACTTCCTCGGCACCGTCCCGTTCATCAGCCACAACATCGACGCGGTGCTCGTGCTGATCGTGCTCGTCTCCGTCCTGCCGATGGTCGCCGAGTACCTGCTCGAGAAGCGCCGCACCAAGGCCGCCGCCGAGCCGGAGGCCTGAGCGGGGCCCGGCGGTGCAGATCGACCGCACGTCGCCGCTGCCGTTCTACGCGCAGCTGAAGCAGATCCTGCTCGCCGACATCGCGGAGCGCGGGCTCGTCCCCGGGGACCGTTTCCGCAGCGACCACGAGATCGCCGACCGGTTCGGGGTCTCGCGCAGCGTCGTCCGGCAGGCGCTCGCCGAACTGGAGGCCGACGGCGTCATCGAGCGCAGCAAGGGCCGCGGCACGTTCATCGCCCGGCAGAAGGTCGGCGAAGGCCTCGCGCGCTCGCTGCGCGGGCTCCACGAGGACGCCGCCCTCCGCGGCTCGCAGGTCACGTCCACGGTGCTGCGGCAGGAGGTCGTGCCGGCGCCCCCGGCCGTCGGATCGCGGCTCGGGCTCGCGCAGGACGCCTCGGTCGTCGTCATCGAGCGGCTCCGCCGCCGACGGGGACCCGTGGGTGCACACGACGACGTGGCTGCCGTCGGCGCTGGTCCCGGGCCTGGAGACGTTCGTCGCCTACCACCGCGGCGACCGCAGCCGGTTCGACGTCGCGATCGGCGGCAGCCAGCCCGGCGTGGTCATGGTGCCCCACGCGACCGGCGAGGCGTCCGGGTAGCGACAGAGAGGACGCCTCGGGCGTCCGGATGCGCGGCTCGGCCGCGTTAGACCCCCACCGCGCCCAGGGCGACCAGCAGGACGACGCACAGCGCGATCTCGATCAGCCCCAACTGCATCGGACGCAGCCCCGGACGCCTCCGCGGCACCGCCCATGCACGGGCGACCGTCACGGCGAAGAACGCCGCCCACCACGCCGACGCCCACCCGGACGCCCACCCGAGGGCCGCGATCGCCAGCCAGGCGACGTGCCAGCCGACCGAGACGCGCGCGAACCGGGCGTTGCCGCGCTCCCGGATGTTCGACTTCACGTACAGCACCGTGCCCCCGAAGTAGCCGAAGACCAGCGCGGCGCAGGCCGCGGCGTCCGTCACCAGGGGGCTGCCCCAGGGCAGCCCGAGCGGGGACGTCCACCCGACGACCAATACCAGCAGGGACGCCGCCGCCGTCGTCAGCAGGCCGCCGATCGCCGCCCGCTCCCGCCGGCGGGACGCCAGCCAGAGCGCGGGCGCGAGCAGGAAGGCGTACACCGGCACCCAGGCGAGGACGGTCCACCCGGCCAACCAGAGGGTGACCAGGCCGAACGCCGCCGAGACCGCCGCGCACACCAGCAGGGGACGCCCCAGCCGCCCCCGCCGGGCGGGCGCGGCCTTCAGCCACGTGGACGCTGCGTTGAACGCGAAGTAGCCGGCCAGCCAGAAGCCGAACAGGGGGTACGCGAACGCCGGGACGCCCGCGCCGTCGTGCACGCGCACCAGCAGTCCCGCCAGGTACGGCACGACGAGCATCGCCCAGGCCCCGTGCTGCTTCGGCACCCACGCGGGCATGCGGCGGCTCATCGGGCGGTGGTCCGCGTGACCAGGTAGCTGCGGTCGCGGGCGACGATCTCGGAGGGCCCGACGTCGCGCCGCAGCCACCCGAGGTAGGGCAGGTGGGCGTTGAACACGAGCCACAGTTCGCCCCCAGGCACCAGGACGCGGCCCGCGTCGGCGATCATCGCCGCCGTCGGGGTGGAGTCCTTGTCGGTGCCGCGGTGGAAGGGCGGGTTCGACACGATCAGGTCGGCGGAGGCGTCCGGGACGCCGGCGAGCCCGTCGTCGCGCCGCACCTTCACATCCAGCCCGTTCTCGGACGCCGTCGCCGCGGCCGACGCGACGGCCGCGCGGGAGGCGTCCAGGGCCACCACCTCGTCGCCGGCGCGCGCCCGGGCCGCCGCGAGCACGCCCGTGCCGCACCCGAGGTCGATCGCGCGCCCGCGGCGCTCGTCGGGGAGGTTGCGCAGCAGCAGGCGCGTGCCGGAGTCCAGCGCGGTGGGGCTGAACGCGCCGCCGTGGGCGACGACGGTGAGGCCCCACTCGTCCAGCCGGTGCCGGCGCGGCCAACGC
>CALMAD010000403.1 GCA_937859105.1 uncultured Propionibacteriaceae bacterium | reverse complement strand
GCCGCGGTGCGGTTGGTGGCGGTGATGCCGCCGTCGACGGGGATCCCGCTCGCGACGACGCCGCGCAGGATCGCACCCCCCATCGATCCGGCACCGAGGAACGCGACAGAGGGGAGCGCTTCGACCATGCCGCCATCCTACGAGGCGGCGGCGCAACCCACGCCGCCACTTTAGACTCGTGGCATGAGTGCATCCGGTGGCGGCAAGGCGATCCTGGCGGCGTTCCTCGCGAACATGGGCATCGCGCTCGCGAAGCTCATCGCCTGGCTGCTCTCCGGATCCGCGTCGATGCTCGCCGAGGCGATCCACTCGGTCGCCGACTCCGGCAACCAGCTGCTGCTCATGCTCGGCGGGCGCAAGGCCCGGCGCGGCGCCGACCGCGAGCACCCGTTCGGGTACGGCCGCGAGCGCTACGTCTACGCCTTCGTCGTGTCGATCATCCTGTTCTCGGTCGGCGGTGTGTTCGCGATCTACGAGGGCGTGCAGAAGCTCGTCGAACCCCACGAGATCGATCGCACCTGGTGGTGGCTGCCGCTCGCCGTGCTCATCGTCTCGATCGTGCTCGAGTCGTTCTCCCTGCGCACCGCGATCAAGGAGAGCAACCACGTGCGCCCGGCCGGGCAGTCGTGGATCTCGTTCATCCGTCGCGCGAAGGCGCCCGAGCTGCCCGTCGTGCTGCTCGAGGACACCGGCGCCCTGGCCGGTCTGCTGTTCGCCCTGCTCGGGGTCGGCCTCACGCTCATCACGCACAACCCGGTCTTCGACGCCCTGGGCACCCTGATGATCGGCCTGCTGCTCGTGCTCATCGCGATCGTGCTCGGCGTCGAGACGAAGAGCCTGCTCGTCGGCGAGGGAGCGAACGACGCGGACCACGACCGCATCGTGGACGCGATCCACGCGGGCGACGAGGTCGAGAAGCTCATCCACATCAAGACCCTCTACCTCGGCCCCGACGAACTGCTCGTCGCCGCCAAGATCGCGCTCACCTCGGACAAGACCGTCCGCGCCGCGGCCGATGACATCGACGCGATCGAGAGCCGCATCCGCGCGGCCGTGCCCGCGGCACGGGTCATCTACCTCGAGCCGGACATCTACCGGCCTGCGCTGGATCCCTCGCCCTCCACCGACGCCTTCGTGCTGCGCTCGGCGGACTGACCGCGCGGATCCACCATGGTCGACCCGCTCGCCGAGGCGCTGGCCGACCCGTCGCTGTCGGCCGATGCGCGGCAGAAGCTGCAGCACGTCCGGGACGTCCTGCAGGCGGATCCGCAGGCCCGGCTGATCTCGCTGTTCTTCGAGGGCGAGGAGCCGCGCGCCGCCGTCGCGTTCGGCGACCTCGGTGCGGCCGATCTCATCGCCGTCGTGCTGCACGGCATCGACACCGACCTCGCCGCGTTCCCCGCGTGGGCGGAGATCACGCAGGCGCTCTGCGCCGACACGATCCGTGCGAGCCTGCTGCGCGGCGGATCGGGGCGGATCGCGACCGTCGCCTGGTTCGGCTACGACTCCGGCACGCACCTGTCCGCCCTGGCGACGAGGCACGCCACCGTCGGCGCCGCGCGCCTGGCGGGCGATCTCGTGCACCTGCACCATGAGCATCCGGCCGCCCGGATCGCGGTGCTCGCGTACTCCTACTCGTCGACGCTGTTCGGCGAGCTCGTCCTGCTGGACGGGGCGGGCCCCGTGTCGATGGCGTTCTCGATCGCCTCGGCGGGGATGACGCGGATGGCCGCCGACGCCGTGGCCGACGCCGTGTCGGCGCGGTCGTTCTCGTTCTACGCGACCGAGGCCTCGAGCGACGCCACCGCTCCCCTGGGCCGGCTCGGGGCGCACCCGGTCGACCCGCGGGACATCGAGGGCGCGATCGTGTACTCGTCGGACGGCGGCCCGATCCCCGGAGCCGGCGACGAGACCGGCGAGGCGACCGAGGGCCATGCCTCCCGCACGGAGGTCGACGAGCGCGGCGTGCGGCACCGCGGCTACTTCGACCGTCGCGCCCAGGCCTACCTCTTCGCGGTGGAGCGCCTCGCGCGCCTCGCGGCCCGACCCCGGGGCCGCTGAGCCCGCAGAACCCCTACCGGGGTCGTTGAGCGAGCACGCGAAGCGAGCGAGACGGAACGCGGCGATCCGCGAGAACCGCGAGAACCGCGTTTCGTCTCGGTCGGCTCCGCCGTCGTCGCTCGACGACCCCGAAAAGCGCCCGCTCCGCTCGCTTCAGCGCCGCTCGGCGAAGAG
>CALMAD010000402.1 GCA_937859105.1 uncultured Propionibacteriaceae bacterium | reverse complement strand
GCTCGTGAACTCCCCCGATGTCGACGCGGTCTATGTGGCCACCCCGCACTCCGAGCACCGCGATTGCGCGCTGCTCGCCCTCGCCGCGGGCAAGCACGTGCTCGTCGAGAAGTCGTTCACGCGCACCGCCGCCGAGGCGCAGGAGGTGTTCGACGCCGCGCGGGCGTCCGGGTTGTTCGCGATGGAGGCGATGTGGTCGCGGTTCCTACCGCACTACCTGGTCACCAGCGAGTTGCTCCGCAACGGGGCGCTCGGCGAGATCTCCCAGATCGCCGCCGACCACGGCCAGGCCATCTCGCACGTGCCGCGACTGTACGACCCGACGCTCGCCGGCGGAGCGCTGCTCGACCTGGGTGTCTACCCGATCTCGTTCGTCCACTTCCTGCTCGGCAAGCCGCAGCAGGTCGCGGTCGTCGGCACGCCGTTCCCGACGGGAGTGGACGCCAGCAGCGTCGTCGCCCTCGGCTACCCGACCGCCGACGCGGTAACGACGTCGACGATGGTCGCGACGACGGCGAGCAGCGCCTGGGTCGCCGCGACGCGGGGGCGCGTCGAGTTCGCGCCGCGGTTCTACGCGCCCGGCCCGCTGACGGTCCACCTGGCCGACGCCGAGCCGATCGTGTGGGACGCCGGTGTCGAGGGAGGGTTCCAGTTCGAGATCGCCGAGGCGTCCCGGTGCATCGAGAAGGGTCTCACCGAGTCGACGATGAATCCGTGGCAGGACACCCTCGAGGTCATGGCCCTGCTCGACGAGGCGAGGCACTCGATCGCGTCGATAGTCTGAACGCATGCAGCCTGAGGACCTTCCCCTTCTCAACACGCTGTCGGAGCCGGCCGTCGCGCCGGACGGGTCGTGGGCGATCGTCGCGGTCACCCACCCCGATCTGGACGCCGACGCCTACGTCGGTCAGCTCTGGCGCATCGACCTGACCGGCCAGCAGCCGCCGCGGCGGCTGACCCGCGGTTTCGCGGACACCCAGCCCCGCGTCTCCCCGGGCGGCGGGCTGGTCGCGTTCCTGCGCGCCGGCGCCGGGGAGCGGCCGCAGCTGCACGTCATCCCCGTCGACGGCGGCGAGGCCGCCCAGGTGACCGACGCCAAGCTCGGCGTCTCGGCGTTCGAGTTCAGCCCCGACGGACGCCAACTGGCGTTCGTGGCCCGCGTCCCCGACGACGGCCGCTACGGCACCCTCGACGGGGTGGACGCCGACGCCGAGGACGCCCGCCGCATCGACACCCTGACCATGCTCGGCAACGGCGTCGGCTGGACCAACGACCGCCGCCACCACGTCTTCGTCGTCGACGTGCCCGACCCGTTCGCCGCCCCGCCCGTCACGCCCGTCGGCCGCGCCGCCCGCGGCCGGACGCCGGAGGAGCTTCGCGCCCTACGCGTCCCCCACGCGATCCAGGTCACGCAGGGCGACGCGGACTACACCGAGCCCGTCTACACCCCCGACGGCCGCGGCATCCTCGTCACGTCCGCGCTCCAGGACGACCGCGATCGCACCCTCGTCACCCACCTCTACCGCCTCAGCCGGCACACCGGGCCGCAGCTCGTGGAGACGCCGGTGTCGGCGTCCGGGGCGTGCTTCTCCGGCGATGGGCAGACGCTCTTCTTCCTCGGCAGCGACCTCGGCCCGTCGGGCCGCGACTTCGTCGGACGCCTCACCGGCGTCTACGCGATGCCGGCGCGCGGCGGCGTCGCCCGTCGGCTCACCGACGACCTGCTCATCGAGGGTCCGCTCCGCGCGATCGACGGGGACGCCGTGCTCGCCAGGGCGGACGTCCGCGGTCGGCACGCGCTGGTGCGGGTGTCGGCGTCCGGGCGGGTCGACGAGTGGACCGGCGACTTCTCGGTGCTGGGCGCCGCCTCGGCCGGGCGGCGCGGGGTCGTGGCGACCGCGTCCGACCCAGGGACGCCCGGCGAAGTCGCCCTGCTCTCCGAGCGCGGCGAGGAGTGGCTCACCGACTTCGGCGGGCCGCTGCGGGAGGCGTCCGAGCGGATCAGGCCGGTCGAGCTCACCGCCCACGCCCCCGACGGCCACCCGGTGCACGGCTGGGTGCTCGTGCCGGGCGACGAGGGGCCGCACCCGGTCGTCCTCGTCATCCACGGCGGGCCGCACGCCGCCTACGGGCCCGACTTCTTCGACGAGTTCCAGGTGCTCGCCGAGGCCGGCTACGCGGTCGTCGCGTGCAACCCGCGCGGGGCCGCCGGCTACGGCGAGGAGCACGCGCGGGCGATCCAGGGCGACTTCGGCAACCTGGACGCGGCCGACGTCCTCGCGTTCCTCGACCACGCGCTCGAGGTGACCGACGGGCTGGCGTCCGACCAGCTCGGCATCATGGGCGGCAGCTACGGCGGCTACCTGACGGCCTGGATCATCGCCCACGACCACCGCTTCTCGGGGGCCATCGTCGAGCGCGGGTACCTCGACCCGGCGTCGTTCGTCGGGGCGTCCGACATCGGCTGGTACTTCGTCGAGCAGTACAACGGCACCGACCGGGCCCGGCTCGACGCCCAGTCGCCGACGCTGCTCACCGATCAGGTCCGGACGCCGACGCTCGTCATCCACTCCGAGCAGGATCTGCGCTGCCCGATCGGTCAGGCGCTGCGCTACTACACGCAGCTCAAGCTCGCCGGCGTGGACGCCGAACTGCTCGTCTTCCCCGGCGAGAACCACGAGCTCTCCCGGTCCGGACGCCCCCAGCATCGCCTCCAGCGCTACCGGGCCATCCTGTCGTTCTGGCGCCGGCATTTGCCGCGACGGTGAGGGGTATCCTCATCGGGTGACGAAGCCCTTCCAACGGCGCCTCAGGTGCTCCGCCGTCTTGGTCGGCGCCCTGCTCGTCACCGGGTGTCAGCCCGCGGTGCTGCCGAGCCCGACGGAGACGTCCGGGTCGCCGAGCCCGTCGGCGTCCCCAGCGGTCGACATGACCCAGCCGGGCGCCGCGCAGGCGATGGTGCGCCGGCTCGTCGCGGCGTCGGGCAGCAGCCGGGTCATCATGGTCGAGGTCCGGCACTACGCGGCGTCGGTGAGCGTGCTCGACGCGAGCGGCAAACCCGTCACCTGGGCGTACCGCGACGGCCGGGTGCAGCAGGTGGCGTCCGACCTGGCCTACGTCGACCAGGCGACGTTCGACCCGGCGAAGTACGACCTGTCCGACGTCGGGGCGCTGTTCCGGGCCGCGGCCGCCGTGTCGGGCTCCGATCAGCAGCAGGAGTTGCAGATCGTCGACCGGCAGATCATCGACCACAGCGCGAGCGAGATCCTGATGGCCGTGTCGACGATGCCCGAGACCCGCACTGTCTTCTTCTACCCCGACGGAACCTTGCTGCCCACGCTCGACTTCCGCACCGAGTGGGGCATCTCGCGCGGGCTGTCGGACGCCATCGGCTCGCACACCTCCGCCGTGCAGGTCGGCGTCGGCACCGAGACCGGCGCGTACATCGACTTCCCGGGGCCCAACCAGACCACCGCCCGCCGGCAGCGGACGCCGAAGTTCCCCGTCACGATCAGCCAGCGCAACGAGCAGCCGAGCAACGCCGCGTTCGACCCGCGGCTCGTGCGCTCCGAGGTCGTGTGGCGCACGCTCACGAACGCGGCGTCCGGCAGCGTCCCGTATACCGACAGCTGGTCGGTCGTCGCCGACGACCGAGCCCGCCTCGGCACCCCGCGCCTGTACTTCACCGTCGGCGCCCAGCGCTTCGTCACCGACCTCGCCGGCAACCGCGTCCAGTAAGGACGCCGCTGGCCCGGCCCGCGGGGGTGCGGGCGGCGTCCGGCTGGCCGCCTCCGCTCACCCGGCGCGCAGGTGCTCGGCGCCGGCGGCGTCCACCATGCGCTCGAGGGTGTCGCCCGGGCCGGCGAGCACGACGAACTCGGTGTTGCGCAGGTGCCCCTCCTGCCCCACCCGGACGCCCGCCGGGTTGAACACGCCCAGCTTCGCCCCGATGTAGCGACGGGAGTCGAACGCGAGGACGCGGACCTCCTCGCCGCGGTCGCGCATCATCGCGACGAGGTCGTCGATCGTGACGAACCCCTCGTCGCTGAACGACACGGCCACCACCTCGGCCCGGACGGCCGCGATCGTGCGCGCGAGGGCGTCCGGCATGGTGCGGCGGCTGTTGAAGGGGCTGCGCGTCTCCGGGTCCCGCGCGTCGAGCCGCTTGCAGGCGACGCCGTAGTGGCCGGGTGCGTCCCACCGGACGAGGGTCTCCCACACGTGATAGTTGGTGAAGTAGCGGTGCTGGTTGTAGGGCGGGTCGAGGTAGGCCAGCCCGACGGGTTCCATGGACGCCGCGTACGCCGTCGCGTCGCCCCGCACCGCGCGCCCCGCGCCGGGCGTCAGCACCGGCGGACGCAGCCGCAGCGGCTTCAGCGCCCGCGGCGCCCACTGCTTCAGGTAGCTCATCTGGAGGCCGATCGTCGAGTCGACGGCGTCCGCGGCCTCGAGCAGCGAGGTCAGCAGGATCGGGCGCAGCGGCGACGCGCCGTACCACTCGTCGATGCCGTCGCGGATCGCGTCGATCCGAACGCCGTTGTCGGGGTGGAAGTAGCGGGCCTGCTCGCAGAACACCTCCGTCACATACCCCCGGACGCCGGGCCGACCCTCCAGCCGCGCCAGGGCCTCGGCGACCTCGGCCTGGTCGACCCGGTCGGGGTCCGCCTCGACGTAGCAGCCGGCCAGCACGTGGGAGTAGGCGGCGACGTCGACCGCGGTCGTCGTCAGGCCGCGGCGGCAGAACTCCTGCGCGACGCGGGTGGTGCCGGTGAATAGGTCGACCGCGGTCGCGGCGCCCGAGGCGTCCGCGACCCGCCCCAGGACGCCGACCAGCGCCCGTTTGGACCCGAGGTACTTGATCACCGGCGGCCCGCCGGTTCAGCGGCTGGACGCCATCACGCGCCGGACGACCTCAGTTGCCGGACGACGAGAACGTGTTGCACTGGTTCGGATCGCCCGTGGTGAAGCCCTGCGCCATCCAGCGCTTGCGCTGCGCGGACGACCCGTGCGTCCACGCGTCGGGGTTCACCTGGCCCTGGCTGCGCTGCTGGATGCGGTCGTCGCCCACGGAGACGGCCGCGTCGACCGCCTCGTTGATGTCTTGCTGGTTCACGGACGCGATCGGCGAGTTCGGGTCGCTCGTCGCGTTCTTCAGCCAGACGCCCGCGTAGCAGTCGGCCTGCAGCTCGAGCGCGACCGCGGCCGAGTTGGCCCCGGTCGGCTGCCCCTGCGACTGCACGCGCGCCATGACGCCCGTGAGGTTCTGGATGTGGTGCCCGTATTCGTGGGCGATGACGTACGCCTCGGCCGCGTCGCCGCCCTGGGCGCCGAGCTGGCCCTTGAGGATCTGGTCGAAGAACGTCGTGTCGAGGTACACCGTCTTGTCGTTGGGGCAGTAGAACGGGCCGACCTGCGAGGTGGCCGTGCCGCACGCGGTGGACACCTGCGAGTTGAACGTGACGGTCTGGGCCTTCTGGTAGCCCTGCATCGTCTGCCCCCAGAACGACTGGATGGCGTTCGTATAGGCCACGAAGCGGCAGTTGCGATCTTCGTTGATGGACGCCCCCGTCGTGCAGTGCGCGTACGGGTTCGGCTGCTGCGCCCCACCCTGGTCGGTGGTCGTGCCCGACCCGAGAATGTCGGCCGGGTTGATACCGAACAGCAGAGCCAGCAGCAGGACGATGACGCTCACCCCGCCTCCGACCGCGATGCGGCCGCCGCCACCACCCCCGCCCATCTGCGACGGATCGAGCTGCGCACCCTGGTTGTACTGCACGGCGTCCTCCATGACTGGCCCGATTTGACGCGATGAGCATAGCCGCTAGGGACGACAGAATCCGAGGCCCCCTGGCTCTGCAGCGTGCGTCGACTGGATTGTGAGGGACCGAAGAGTCATAGTGGGCGGCATGCAGATCGTGGGCGTGGAGGTGGGCGGGGGGTCCCCCGTCTTCGCTTACACGCTCGGGCACGGCGAAGATCCGCACCAGCGGGCGTGGGAGGACGGGTACAAGATCATCCGTCCGCTGTCGGCGACCGGCACGATCGAAGACCTGGTGGTGACGGTACAGGTCACCCCGCATGGGCGCCTCGTGAACCCCCGCGGGCCGCAGCGCACGCGCACGATGATCCGCGGGCTGAACCTGAGCGAGGCCGAGCCGGTGCGGCGGCAGCGCGTCGCGGCGTACGCGATCGTGGTGAGCGACCGGGGCATCCTCGCGACCGAGTTCTCCGACCGGACGGCTGTGCCCGGCCTGTGGAGCCTGCCCGGCGGCGGCATCGACGAGGGCGAGGGCCCCGCGCACACCGTGCAGCGGGAGGTCTACGAGGAGACCGGGCAGCACGCCGAGGTGAAGCAGTTCATCGACGTGCAGACCGACCACTGGATCGGGCTGTCCCCCACCGGCGTCATCGAAGACTTCCACGCCGTCCGGCTGATTTATGCGGCGAACTGCCACTGGCCGACCGACCCGATCGTCCACGATGCGGGCGGCACGACTGCCGATTCGGCCTGGGTTCGTCCCGACCGGTGGCGCGAGTTGCCCTGGGCGACCGGCGCGAAGTCGCTGCTGAACCGCCACGCACCCAACCAACTTCGCCTCTGGCGCTGGGAGCAGCAGCAGCGGCTCGCCTGAGTCCTTGTCCGTTTTCGTGGGACGCCGCCGTCGGGTTGCGACCCTTCACTGCGGCCCGATCGGACGCCGTCGCATCCCGAGGTGCGCTCGCACCGCCCGCCCAGCCCGCGCCCGCCGCGTCCGGGACGATCGTGGGAC
>CALMAD010000401.1 GCA_937859105.1 uncultured Propionibacteriaceae bacterium | reverse complement strand
CGTCGCGGCGCCGAGCGCGACCCCGGACGCCTGCGCGAGCCAGCCGAGCGCGAAGCCGACCGCGCCCCGGCGCAGGGTCGCGGCGGCGACCAACGCGAGCAGCGCCGCCCCGCCGCCGAGGGCGGCCGCGGTGCCGGTCGGGACCGCGGAGACCTGCACCATGCCCGCGATGGCCAGGGCGAACACCACGGCCTCGAACACGAGCACCGTCGCGAGCACCCTCGTCATGGGGTTGCCGGGCCTGAGGGTCACGCTGGGCCGCCCAGCCCGTCGGCGTCCTCGTCGGCCCAGGCGTCCGGCTCGGGATCGTCGCCGTGCCGTACGAGCAGCGCCCGCGCCTCGCCGGCCGCGATCACGGACCCCCCGACGAGGACGCCTGCCCCCGGCCCCGCCTCGTCGGCGAGCCGGATCGCGGTCTCGAGCGCATCGGCCATGCCGGACGCCCGCTCCACCCGCTCCTCCCCCACGAACCCGGCGGCCATCTCGGCGAGCTCGTCGGTGTCGAGCCCGCGCCCCGTGGACGCCACCCGCGTGCACACGAACGTCGCGGCCTGCTCGGCCAGGATCTCCAGGACGCCTTCGACGTCCTTGTCGGCCATCATCGCGACGACCACGATCAGCGGCTCCAGGTCGAACGATTCGGTGAGCCCGTCGACCGTGGCCCGCGCCCCGTGCGGGTTGTGGCAGGTGTCGATGATGACGGTCGGCCCCGTGCGCACGACCTCCAGGCGCGCGGGCGCCCGGACTGCCTCCAACCCCTCGGCGAGGGCGTCCGGCGGAACGGGCTTGCCGCCGAGGAACGCCTCGACGGCGCCCAGCGCGAGCGCCGCGTTGCGGGCCATGTGCGCGCCGAACAGCGGCAGCGCGAGGTCGTCGACCGGACCCCCGACCCCCTCCAGCCGCAGCACCTGCCCGCCGACCCCCGGACGCCGGCCGAGCAGCGCGAACCCGTCCCCCTCGAGCACAGCGCGCGCGCCGACCTCGGCGCAGCGATCCAGCAGCACGGACGCCGCCTTGGGCCGCTGCTCGGCGATCACGGCCGTCGAGCCGGGCTTGATGATGCCCGCCTTCTCGGTGGCGATCTGCTCGAGGGTGTCGCCCAGGATGTGCATGTGGTCGAAGTCGATCGGGCAGATGACGGCGACGGAGGCGTCCGCCACGTTCGTCGCGTCGGTCAGGCCGCCGAGCCCGACCTCCATGATCGCGACGTCGACGGGCGCCTCGGCGAAGGCCCAGTAGGCCAGGCCGGTCATGGCCTCGAAGAAGGTGAGTTCGATGCCGCCGACGCGGTCGGCGTCCAGCAACTCGGCCAGCGGACGCACCTCGCCCCACAGCTCGTCGAAGCGCTCGTGGATGAGCGGCTCGCCGTCGACGCAGATGCGCTCGGTCATGTCCTCCAGGTGCGGGCTGCTGAACCGGCCGACCCGCAGGCCCATCGCGAGCAGGATCTTCTCGATCATGATCGCGGTGCTGCCCTTGCCGTTGGTGCCGGTGATCTGGATGACGGGGTAGCCCCGCTGCGGGTTGCCCATCAGGTCGCAGAGGGACCGGATGCGGTCGAGACTGGGCCCGATCCGGTGCTCGGGCCAGCGGCCCTGCAGTTCGGCCGCGATGCGCGCGTGTTCGTCGGCGGTGTGGTTGCTCATGGTGGGCCCCAGGGTAGCGGTGGCGTCCGTCGGGGGCGTTCGTCGGGGCCGCAACCCGCGGCCTCTATAATCGGCGCCGTGAACGGCACCGCGGGAATCCGAGGGTTCACCTGGCGCGACTGGGTGGGCCTGGTGGCGCGCCTCGTGCTGGGCATCGTGCTCGTCGTGGCGGGCGGCCTGAAGCTGGGCAATCTCGGGGAGTCGGCCGTGGCCGTCCGCGGGTACCAGATCCTGCCCTTCGCGTGGACGGCACCGGTCGGCTACGCGCTGCCCATCGTGGAGGTGATCGTGGGGGCGCTGCTCATCGTCGGGCTCGGCACGCGCTGGGCCGCCGCGGCCGGGGCGCTGCTCATGGTCGCGTTCGTCATCGGCATCGCCAGCGCCTGGGCCCGCGGCATCAGCATCGACTGCGGCTGCTTCGGCGGCGGCGGTCAGGTCACGTGGGAGCGCGCGGTCGCCCAGTACCCCGTCGACATCGCCCGCGACATCGGGCTCTTCTTGTGCGGGCTGTGGCTCGTGGTCCGTCCCGCGACGCCGTGGTCGATGGATCGTTGGCTGTTCCGCCCGCTCACGCTCGCCGACTTCGGCGGCGACGACGAGGCCGCGGGCGTCCCCGACCGCGACCAGCGGACGCCCGCCCGCTGAGCGGGGCGGCGTCCCTCTCCGCCTAC
>CALMAD010000400.1 GCA_937859105.1 uncultured Propionibacteriaceae bacterium | reverse complement strand
CCTGCCCGGCGCCCGCGGGTGTCAGCGCGCTCAGCGAGGCGGCGAACAGGTGCGGGGTGCCGGGGCCGAGATCGTGATCCCAGAACCGCACCGGGTAGCCCGTGTGGCGGATCGCATCCACCCTTTTCGACGAGCGCAGCGCGCGAGCCGCCGCATCGTGGGCCAGGCTCGTCGAGCCCGGCAGCATCGCGGCGGTCACGACGAGCGTGTCACCCTGGACGCGCACCTGCCCGAACCCGCCGGGATGCGTGGCGACGATCCTCGGCTCTCCCCCGGAGCTCGGCAGCAGCCAGAGCGCGGCGGGCGCGTCATCGTCCGCCTCCTCCTGCGGCCGCTTGGCCAGAAACAGCAGATCCCCGGTTGCCGTGAAGGCGGCCGTGGCTTCACCTTTCGCGCCTCGGGTCAGCCGCACCGCCGGACGCTCACCCGCCGGGTCGAGGCGCCACAGGCCGGTCACCCACGCTGTCTCGTCGCGGTCGAGCACCCCCACGCCAGCGACCAGTTGCTCGCCGTCGGGCGACGCGTGCAGCGAGCCCAGCCGGGGCAGGGCGATGAAGTCGTGAAGGTCGTCGAACGGCGTCGTCTCGGGCATGCGACCCTTCCTACCACGGCCCGCCGACAGACTTCGGCGCGCCCTACCGGGGCATCCGCCGCCACACCGGGCGCGGCACGGCGCGGGCCACGCCGAACATCGGCCGTAGCTGCCACGGGATCCACAGCTCGGGCGCCCCGCCCTGCCTGATCCTCCGGACGACCGCGTCGGCCACCTGAGCCGGCGTCGATGAGAACACCGCCGGTTTCATCCCGGCCGTCATCCTGCCCTTCACGAACCCCGGCCGCGCGACGACGAGGTCGACGCCGCTGCCGTGCAACGCGTCCGCCAGGCCGTTCGCGAAGCCGTCGAGTCCGGCCTTGGCCGAGCCGTAGACGTAGTTCATCCGGCGCACCCGCTGGCCCGCGACCGACGAGAACGCGACGAGCGTGCCGGACGCCCGCTGCCGCATCCGCGCCGCCAGCACCGTCAGCAGGGACGCCTGCGCCACGAAATCGGTGTGCAGGATCCGGACGACCTCGGCGGCGTCAAGCTCCGCGAGCCCCTGGTCGCCCAGGACGCCGAAGGCGAGCACGGCCACGCCGATGGGCCCGGACGCCTCGATGCCCGCGACCACGCCCTCCTGCGACGCGGTGTCGTCGGCGTCGAAATCCACGACCTCCACCGCGGACGCCCCGGCCGCGAGCACAGCCGCCCGCGCGCCCGCGGCGTCCGACCCGGGCCGCACCGCGAGGACGACCCGGCGTCCGGACGCCAACCGGCGCGCGACCTCCCCGCCGATCTCGCTTCGGCCGCCGAAGACCGCGATCGCGCCCTCCGGCACCCCCGCGCCCCCGCTCACCGCGACGCTCCGCTCACAGCGACGCCCGCAGGGCGCGCAGGCGCGTCAGGCTCGACTCGCGGCCCAGCAGTTCCATCGACTCGAACAGCGGCGGCGACACCCGCGACCCGGTCACGCCCACGCGCACCGGCGCGAACGCGAGCCGCGGCTTCACGCCGAGGCCCTCCACGAGCGAGGCGCGCAGCGCGGCCTCGATGGTCTCCCGCGACCACGGCTCGACGTCCTCCAGCGCGGCGATCGCCGCGTCCAGCACCCCGGACGCCTCCGGCTTCAGTTGGGCCCGCGCGTCGTCGGCGACGACGAGGTCGGCGTCCGGGGTGAAGAGGAAGGCCAGCTTGGGCAGCGCCTCGCTGAGCAGGCCGAGGCGCTCCTGGATCAACGGGGTCGCCGCGGTCAGCAGCGCGACGTCGCCGGCGTCCGGGTCGGCCCATTCCCCGATGAAGCGCAGGTGCGTGACGATCCGCTCCGCGAGCTCGGCGGGAGTCAGCGCCCGGATGTAGTGGCCGTTCAGCCAGTTCAGCTTGTCGAGGTCGAAGACCGGGCCGACGGTGTTCACGCGCGCCCAGTCGAAGTGGGCAACGAACTCGTCCAACGACGCGATCTCGCTGGCGTCGTCGGCGGGCGGGTAGCCCAGCAGCTGCAGGAAATTCACGAGCGCCTCGGGCAGATACCCCTGCTCCCGGAACCACAGCAGCCTCGCCGCGGGATTCTTGCGCTTGGAGATCTTGCTCTTGTCGGTGTTTCGCAGCAGCGGCATGTGCGCGAACCGCGGCTCGGCGAACCCGAGCCAGCGGTACAGCAGCAGGTGCTTCGGGGTCGAGCTGATCCACTCCTCCCCGCGCACCACGTGCGTGATGCCCATCAGGTGGTCGTCGACCACGACCGCGAGGTGGTAGGTCGGGAAGCCGTCGGCCTTCAGAATCACCTGGTCGTCGGGCCGCGGCGCGCTCACCGGGCCCCGCACCAGGTCGTCGAAGTGCAGCGGCACGTCGTCGGGGATCAGCATCCGCACCACCGGGGTCTCCGTGAAGCCCGGCAGCTTCGCGCGCTCCTCGCGGGTCATGCCGTAGCAGAGCCGGTCGTACCCCGTCACCGACTGCTTGGACGCCTGCTGCTCCGCCCGCATCTGCGCCAGCCGTTCCGCGCTGCACCAGCAGCGGTAGGCGTGCCCACCCTCCAGCAGGCGATCGACGTAGGGCCGGTAGGTGTCGAGCCGCTCCGACTGCCGGTAGGGCGCGTACGGTCCGCCGACGTCGGGCCCCTCGTCCCAGGGCAGCCCCGCCCACCGGAGCGAGTCGAAGATCTGCTGCTCGGAGTCCGCCACGTAGCGGGCACGGTCGGTGTCTTCGATACGCAGCACGAACCGACCGCCGTTCTTGCGCGCGAAGGCGAGGTTGAACAGGGCCATATAAGCGGTGCCCACGTGCGGATCGCCCGTCGGGGAAGGAGCGATGCGCACCCGGGGGGAAGAAGTCTCAGTCACAGCGGGTCAGTCTAGCCGGAGGCCACGCGGCGCCCCGGACCGGTGTCGGCCCCCCGCGACCGCTAGTCGGGGCCCACCGCCCGGTACCGGCCGCGGATGTGCGCGAGGACGTCGGAGTCCCCCACCGCCACCTCGGCGATCACGCCGCGCACGAGCGCCGACCAACCGACCTCCTCGATCGACTCCACCTCGGCGCCCACCCAGCTCTCGGACGCCGCCGGCCGCGGCCCCCACGGCGTCGGTTCGAAGGACGCCTGCGCGAACGGCCCGCCCGGGGCCGGGTCGGTGCCGTTGAAGGCGTCCGCGAGCCGCCGGGACTCGGGCCCGAGCACGCTCACCGTGAATCGTCCGGACGCCGCGAGCGCGTCGGCGAGATCGCTGTCGGGGTCGATGAGGCCGAGCACCCGCGCGGGCTCCCCCGCCGCGACCAGCACCGAGCTCACGGTGAGCCCGGCCGGACGCCAGCGTCCCTCGGCGCACCACAGCGTCACCGGGGCGACCAGGCGTCCGCGAATGCGGCGGGCTGCGTCCCGCTGCTCGGGCGGGACCGCGAACGGGTGTTCGGAGTGAATCGTCACCCCGCGAGCCTAGCCGGACGG
>CALMAD010000399.1 GCA_937859105.1 uncultured Propionibacteriaceae bacterium | reverse complement strand
CTCCGGGGGCTCTTGCCATCCCCAGAAGAAGGAGGACCGTCGTGTCCGAAACCAACGAGTGCCCGTACCCCGACGACGAGATCAACCAGGACGTCATCGACGACCAGGAGGTGACCCAGTGAGCACCGCACCCAGCCGTACCGGCTCCAAGGCAATCGCCTGGGCGAAGACCCAGACCAGCAACCCGTCGCGCAGCTGGCACAACCTGTGCCTGATGTTCGTCCGGTCCTGCTTCGGCGTCCCGGCGCGCGAACCCAACGCCAAGCGGGCGTGGGAGACCGCGCGCAAGCAGCACAAGACCACCGACGCCGACAGCATCCCCGCCGGGGTGCCGGTGTTCTGGAAGACCCGCACGGCGAACTGGCACATCGCCCTGTCGGTGGGCGGCGGCTACTGCTACAGCTCGGACGTCGGCGGCCGCGGGAAGATCGGCAAGATCGGCATCGACGCGCTGTCCCGGGCCTGGGGCGCCACCTTGTTGGGCTGGTCGGAGGACGTCAACGGGGTCACGGTCTACACACCCCTGGCCAAGCCCAAGGTCGCCCTGGCGAAGGCCGTCAAGGCGGCCAAGACCGAACCGGCCGCGAAGGGCCGCCCGATGTCCGCGAAGGTCGACACGAAGCTCATCGGCAAGGCCCTCGTCAAGGAGGGCCTCCTCGCGAAGGGGTATCCGGACGGGCACTGGGGCCGCGCGCAGCGCGACGCCTACGCCGCCTGGCAGCGGAAGCTCGGCTACCGCGGGAAGGACGCCGACGGCATCCCCGGCGGCGACTCGCTGAAGCAGCTCGGCAAGAAGCACGGCTTCACCGTCAAGGCCTGACCTGATGACCGGCCCTGAGCTCCTCGCGTGGGCGGCGTGGATCGTCGGCCCCGGCGGCATCGTCGTCGGGGCCGTCGCCCTCTACAAAGCCCGCGCCGAACGCCGCGCGATCGCCACCGCCGCCATCAAAACCGAAGCCGAAGCCGAGCTGCTGACCGAGCAGCTCCGCCACGCCGTCCTCTCCGACGCCCGGGACCTGATCGACTCGCTCCGGTCCCGCGTCGACGTCCTCGACGGCCGCGTCACCGAGCTATCCCGCGAACTGACCAGCGCCGTCGACCGCGCCCGCCGCGCAGAGATCCACGCCGACTACGTCCACGAGTGGATCGAGGGCGGCGCGAAACCCCCGCCGCCATCCCGCCCGGGATGGCTCCCCCGACACCCCCAGGAGGACACATGACCTCGAAGCAGATCGCGGCCGCGCGCGGCCGGCAAACCCTCACCGACGGCCTCATCGCCGCCGTCGTCGTCGCGGGGCTCGCGCCGCTCGTCGGCGCTGTCCAGACCGCCGGCGGATGGGCCGAGCTCGCCGCGTCGTGGCACACGTGGACCTGGTCGATCTTCCAGGCCGCTGTCGTTGCGTCGGTGACCGCGGTCATCTCGTGGGCGCGGCGCCGGTTCCTCGATCCCGCCGAGGATCCTGACGCGTACTTCGCGGCCGAGCAGCGTGCCCGTGAGGCCGCCCAACGCGACGACGACGACACCCTCTGAGCCCCGGCCACGGCCGGTTACCCGACAAGGTAAGGCCCCCTCCCAGTCGTCAACTGGGAGGGGGCCGCTTTTCGTCGTCCCCGCGGCGTAGCGTCGCCTCCATGCAGCTCCCGGCCATCGACCACGACCAGCTCCCGCCCGGCGTGACCCTCACCCGCGCAGCACCCCGCAACCCGCGCGCCAGGTTCCCGCCGCCCGAGTGGGACGTGTGGCTCGACGGCCACCGCATCGGGCACATCGAGCAATGGAAGATCCGCAGCTGCATCACGACCTTCTACCAGGCAACCGGCATCCACCCCATCACCGAGAAGCCGGTCCGGCTCGAGTCCGACCCCGACTTCATGGGCCGCGTCGAGCTGATCGCCATGGCGTGGCGGTTTCCGGATCGGTACCCGCGCCGCTTCTAGCGCCCTACGCCGCGGCCCTACGCGGCACGGTGGCCACGACGTCCTCACTCGCGGCCGCGCGCCGAGGCAACACCACGCGCGGAAGCTCGGCGGTCCGGTAGCGGCTATTCTTCGTTGTCATGATCCAGGTCCTATCTGGGTCTAGGCCCGGGGCTGGTGTTGGTAGCGCCACCCCGGGCCGCTTTTCTCTTGTATCAGTCACTCTACCCTGGTAGAGCGCCTAGCGCAAGCGCTCTACTCAGGTATAGTGACCGGCATGACAGCCGACGCGCTCGACGCGCTCATCGACGCGCAAGCCGCGCACGACCAGGCGCTCGCCGACGCCGACGGTACCCAGCGCCGACGAGACGCGGCGATCAAGGCGGCGCGCGACGCGGGCGTGACCTGGGCGGTGATCCAGCGAGCCACCCGACTCACGCCCCAAGCCGTCGCCAAAGCCATCAAGCGGGCCACCTGATCATCGGTACGGGCGGCTAGCCCGCCTCTCGATGCGCCTTGCGAATTTGCGAGATCCGACGCTCCGACAGCCCCGTGGCGATCTGCACGTCCAGCACCCGCGCGCCGTCGTCGACGACCGCAGCGATCTCCGCGTCCCGGCGGGCCAGCGCCTCGGTCACGGCCTTCTCGGCCGCGGCGTGGGCCTCGACCGCGGCCCGCAAGGCGGTGAGGTCAGACATGCCGCGCCACCGCCTTGAGGATGCCGACGCAGACGATGGCGACGACGACGGCGCCCCAGACGGGCCAGAGGACCCAGGGGGCGGCGGTTCCGGTGGCGACGAGCGCGGTGACGACGACGCCGAGAGTGAGGCTCGAGCCGACGAGCTTGGTCATGGTGCCCCTGCCTTTCGTGGGGGTAGATTGGGAGGGAGCCCCCGGGAGATGATTGGTGCATTTCCCGGGGGCCATTCTCACCCTTCCTCGCGGCCCTGATCGAGGTTCCGGGCTTCGGCTTCGGCCTTGGCGGCTTCGGCGCGGAGCTTGCGGATCTCGTGGGGCAGTCGGATGACCGACACGAGGGCGAGGGTGAGTGCCGCGGTGGTGGCGATCCATTCGATCATCACCGGGCCTCCCTTCTTGCCGGACCTTCCGGCAAGAACCATTATGCCGCATCATGGAGCGGAACGCAAGTGCGGAAACGCATTGCTTCTAGGGTGGGGATCGGCTAATGTCCTTGTCATGAGCAACACCGCCACCCATACCGACAGCTTCAAGGCCCTCGCCAAGCGCCACAACCTCACCATCTCAGCCCTGCGCACCCTCGCCGACGACCTCGGCCTCGTCGCCGCCTACGACCCGGCACGCCGCACCTGGCACCTCGGCGAGAACGCCACCACCGTCCGCGCCTTCAACGAGCACCTCACCGAGCTGGCCTGAGTCCAGATGCAGCGGGCACGACGTCGTGTCCCGCGTCACCACCCAACCCGGCTCGCCCCGCCAATGAGCCCCGCACCGGGCGCACCGCACGCAGGCGCCGCAATCGTATGGGGGGGGGGACCGGCTGTTCCATCGGGGCGCTCCCTGTCGTCGGGGCCGGGAGCTTGAACAACCCACCACTTGAGGGCCCCGCAGCAGATCG
>CALMAD010000398.1 GCA_937859105.1 uncultured Propionibacteriaceae bacterium | reverse complement strand
ACCTGCTCGCCCGCGCGGACGCCGTCCTCGCGTCCATCACCGATCTCACGCCCGCGCTCGTCCGCTCGTTCTTCTGACGACACGACAACGGCGAACACCGGCGAGACAACTGCCGGTCAGGCCGTATGCGCGGGGCGCACCCCGTGGGATGATGTCGACGTCGCCCCCGGCGGCATCACAGGAGCGGGCCCCTCGGGGAGGGCCCGCCGCGGGAGAAAGGCCGGCGCGAGGCGCCGACCGGAAAGGAACCGCCCGTGGAGTCAGGAACAATCTGGCTGTTGACCGTGGTCTTCATCATCGGACTGCTGGCGTTCGACTTCTTCTTCCACGTCCGGAAGGCCCACATCCCGACGATCAAGGAGGCGGCCAAGTGGACCGCCATCTATGTGTCGGTCGCGATCCTCTTCGGCGTCTACGTCTGGCTGTTCCTCGGGCACCAGCGCGGCGTCGAGTTCTACGCGGGCTACATCACCGAACTGTCGTTGTCGGTCGACAACCTGTTCGTGTTCTTGATCATCATGAGTTCGTTCAAGGTGCCGCGGGCCGACCAGCAGAAGGTGCTGATGTTCGGCATCGTCGTCTCCCTGATCGCGCGGACGGCGTTCATCTTCCTGGGCGTGGCGCTCATCAACAGCTTCGCGTGGATCTTCTACCTGTTCGGCCTCATCCTGCTGGTCACGGCCGGAAACCTGCTCAAGCCGGAGGAGGACTCCGACGACGAGGAGTCCAGCGAGGCGAACAACTTCATCATCCGCCTCGCCAAGCGGGTGATGCACACCTCCGAGCACTACGACGGCGACAAGCTCTTCACCACCATCGACGGCAAGCGGGCGATGACGCCGATGCTCCTCGTCATGGTGGCCATCGGCGGCACCGACGTGATGTTCGCGCTCGACTCGATCCCGGCGATCTTCGGCCTGACCCAGGACCCGTACATCGTCTTTACGGCGGTCGCGTTCAGCCTGCTCGGCCTGCGACAGTTGTACTTCCTCATCGACGGCCTGCTCGACCGCCTCATCTACCTGAAGTACGGCCTCGCGGCGATCCTCGCGTTCATCGGCGTCAAGCTCATCCTGCACGCGCTGCACGAGAACACGGTGCCGTTCATCAACGGCGGCCACCACGTCGAGGTGATCGAGGTCACCACGCAGCAGTCGCTGCTGGTCATCGTGGTCTCGCTGCTCGTCGTGGTCGTGGCGTCCCTGATGTCGCCCAAGGGCAAGGCCCTCACCGTCATCAAGAACACCCGCCGCCACGCCAAGCAGTACCTCGACCTCGAGTACGAGGTCGACCAGGAGGTGCGGGAGCAGAACTACCGGCGCCTCGCCAAGGAGGAGCAGCAGCTGCTGGAGATCCAGCCGAAGTTCAAGTTCCTCATCCACGGCGAGAAGGAGCTCCTCGACCTGTTGGACGAGGCCCACCACGTGCACGACGAGTACATCCTCGAGCACCCTCAGGCCTACCCGGACGGCGACTGGGCCAGCGGCTACGACCGGCTCGACACCGGGCACTACCGGCGGGCGGCCGACGAGGAGAAGGCGGGCGACGCGGAGGCGTCCGACCCGGAGAAGCAGTAGGCGACGAGGGGTTCCTCGGGAGGAGGCGAGCGGATGCTGCGGAGCACGATCCTATTCATGGCGCGCAACCAGGTGGTCCACGACACGATCGTGAGGTTGCCGCCGACCCGCGCGGTTGTGAAGCGATTCGTCCCGGGCGAGACCCAGGACGAGTGCGTGGCGGCCGTCCGCGACCTCGCCTCCCGAGGGCTCCTGTCGACCATCGATTACCTCGGCGAGGACACGACGAACCAGCAGCAGGCCATCGACACCGCGAACGCGTACGTGTCGCTGCTGCAACGTCTCGACGCGGAGGGGCTCGCCGCGTCCGCCGAGGTGTCGGTGAAGCTCAGCGCGGTGGGCCAGTCCCTCCCCCAGGGCCACGATCTGGCGTTCGAGAACGCCGGACGCGTCTGCGCGGCCGCTGCGGACGCCGGCACCACCGTCACCCTCGACATGGAGGACCACACGACCACCGACCGGACGCTCGGCATGCTCGCCGAGTTGCGGGCGGAGTACCCGTCCACCGGGGCGGTCGTCCAGGCCTACCTGAAGCGGACGCCCGGCGACTGCCGGGCGCTCGCGGCGTCCGGCTCGCGCGTGCGACTGTGCAAGGGCGCCTACCAGGAGCCGCCGATGGTCGCCCACCAGGCGAAGGCCGAGGTCGACGCGTCGTACATCGACTGCCTCCGCATCCTGATGGAGGGTGACGGGTACCCGATGGTCGCGACGCACGACCCCCGGATGATCTCGACGGCTCTGTCGCTGGCGAACGTCGCCCGGCGAGCGCCCGACCGCTACGAGTTCCAGATGCTGTACGGCATCCGTCTGGAGGAGCAGCAGCGGCTGGCCGACCTGGGTCACCGGGTGCGCGTGTACGTTCCGTTCGGCACCGACTGGTACGGCTACTTCATGCGCCGGCTCGCCGAGCGGCCGGCGAACCTGGCCTTCTTCCTGCGGGCGCTGGCCGGACGCCGCTGAGTTCGCCGCGCCGGGCGGGCTGAGGAGGCGTCCGGCGGGTGCAACCGAATCGGAATCCGAATCGTCGCGACGCCCCTTGGCGGCCACCCCGCCGCCTGGCAGCATCGTACCTAGCCACTGCCCAGTCGTTTGGAGGAACCATGGGGCTGTTCGACCTGCTCAAGCGCAACAAGTCCGACGCCGACGTCACGCGCTCCGCGCTCGACGAGGCACGCGACCCGGGCGAGAACCCCGGCGCGATCACCGCGCTCATCCAGCGCATCCTGGATGTCGGGCTGCACGGCGCCGGGCCCTTCCCGGGGGCCGACAAGGTCGCGGGCACGGCGTCCAAGAAGAAGGGCGAGAGCGAGCAGGCGATCGACTTCGTCGCGCGCTCCGCGATCAGGGACGCCGCGGGCGGCGGCTTCGTGACGAGCCTCGGCGGCTTCGTGACCATGCCGGTCGCGGTCCCGGCGAACGTGTTCGAGTTCTATGTGATCGCGACCCGCGCCGTGGGCGCGATCGCGAAGCTCCGCGGCTACGACATCACCGATCCGAGCATCCGGACGGCGATCCTGCTGACGCTGGTGGGCGCGAAGTCCGACGACATCCTCGCCAAGGCCGGCGTGAACGTGGCGTCGCACTCGATCAGCTCGCTGGCCACCAAGAACCTGCCGCGCGCCGCCATCATGATGATCAACAAGGCGGTCGGCTTCCAGCTCATCAAGAGCCTCGGCGAGAAGACGCTGACCCGTTTCGGCAAGGCCGTTCCGGTTCTGGGCGGCGGCTTCGGCGCCGTCGTGGACGGCGCGATGATGAGCACGATCGTGAAGCAGGCGCGGGTCGAGTTCCCGGCCGTCGTGCCGGGCCAGTCCTCCTAGCGGATCGTCAGGCTCGGTCGGCCCGCGCGTGGGTCGACCGGGCGACGAACCCGTGGTCGAGCGCCCAGGCGACCGCCTGGCTGCGCCGGGAGACGCCGATCTTGCGGTAGGCGTTGCGAATGTAGGACTTGACCGAGTTGATCGACAGCCGCGTGCGCTCCGCGATCTCCTGGTTCGAATAACCCTGCGCGATCATCGCGATGATCTCCGCCTCGCGGGCCGTCAGCGCCTCCGCGCGCCCGGGCCACTCACCGGCGACGGTCGGCTCCTTCTCCGACGGGCTGTGGCTCACGACCACCTCGCCCTCCTGGATGCGGCGCAGCGCCTCCACCATGTCGCGGGCGGTCATCGACTTCGACAGGTAGCCGGAGATGCCCTGACGCAGGCTGGAATCAATGAGTTCGGCATCGAGCACCCACGTGTAGACGACGGTCTTCGCCACGTGCGGGTTGGCGAGCAGTTGGTCGATCGCCTCGACGCGCGGGGAGCCGTGCCCGAACGTGTCGTACAGGGCGATGTCGACCTGGCTGGTCACCGCGGCGTCGGCTGACATCTGGACGACCTCGATGGCCTCGGGGTAGGAATCGAAGAAGTGCCCCAACCCCGCGACCACCAACTCGTAGTCGTTGACCAGTGCGACACGAATGGCCATGGCGGGCAACCCCCTCCACGAAAGACGACGGACCCGGCGTCCTCGCCGGACGGACCGGCGCGCCCACTCGGCCGCGCCTCTAATGGCGACCCTACGTCGCTCGTCGCGCCCAAGCACGGGGTGGGTCCGGAAGTGACCTAAGGGTTACTGGCCTCATCCTTTCTTAACGCGCCGTTTTCCCTCCGTTGCCGAGATAGGTGGTGTCAGCGCCGCGTTGGTCATGTCCGAGGGCCGCGTGTGACAAAACCCACACCAGAGTGTGGAGAGCGTCAGGTAGAAACGCACACGGGGGGCTGCGCCCCGGTCAGGACGCCAGCCGGGCCACCCGGTCGAGCGCTGCGCGGAGGTCGGCGAGCAGGTCGTCGGCGTCCTCGATGCCGACGCTCAGCCGCAGCATCCCCGGCGTGATGCCGGCCGCCGCCTGCACCTCGGGAGGCATCGACGCGTGCGTCATCGACGCGGGGTGATCGACCAGCGACTCGACGCCGCCGAGTGACTCGGCCAGGCAGAACAGGTTCAGCCCGTCGAGGAACGCCCGGACGCCGTCGTGGCCGCCCGCCACGTCGAGCGTCACCATCGCCCCGGGGCCGCGCTGCTGGCGCGCGGCGAGGTCGTGATCGGGGTGCGACGCGAGGCCCGGGTAGTGGAGGGCCAGCAGCGCGGGGTGGCCCTGCAGACTCTCGGCGATGCGCTGCGCGTTGGCGACGTGCTGGCGCATCCGGACGTCGAGCGTGCGCAGTCCGCGCAGCGTCAGGTAGGAGTCGAGCGCCCCGCCCGTCAGGCCGAGGGCGTTCGCCCACCAGGCGATCTCGGTGTGCACGTCCGCGTCGGCGGCGACCACCGCGCCCCCGACGACGTCGGAGTGGCCGTTGATGTACTTCGTCGTCGAATGGACGACGACGTCGGCCCCCAGCTCGAGCGGCAGCTGCAGCGCGGGCGAGCAGAAGGTGTTGTCGGCCACGACCACGGCGCCCGCCTCGTGGGCGGCGGCCGACACGGCGGCCAGGTCGGTGAGGCGCAGCAACGGATTCGAGGGGGTCTCGACCCACACCAGGCCCGGACGCAGCGCGCCCAGGCGCGCGGCGGCGTCCGGGGCGGTGAGATCCATGAGTTCCAGCACGAACTGGCCCTTCCGGGCGAGCGCGTCCAGCAGCCGCCAGGTGCCGCCGTAACAGTCGTGCGGGGCGACGACCGTCGCCCCCGGCTCGACGAGCGCCGACAGCACGGCGGTGACCGCGCCCATGCCGCTGCCGGTGACGACGCCGCCGGCGCCGCCCTCGAGGTCGGCCAACGCATCCGCCAGCAGCGCGCGGGTCGGGTTACCCGAGCGGCTGTAGTCGAAGTCCCGACGCTCGCCGTACCCGGAGAACGAGTACGTCGTCGACAGGTACACGGGCGGGACGACGGCCCCCTGCGCCGGGTCGCTATCGATGCCGGCGCGCACGCTCCGCGTCACCGCTGACTGGTCGGCCATCTGCTCCTCCTCGGGTGGGCTTCGCCCATCCTCTCGCGGTCGGGCGGCGTCCGGCGAACTCGTTTGCCCTGTGGCGGCCGTCTCGTCCACCATGCGGACCCGCCATCCCAGCGTTGGCGACGGGTGGGGCAATTCGCCTCTAGGCAGGGCCGCGTCCGCCGGGTACCTTTCCGCCATGAGGATCGAAGACGTCATCCGGAAGAAGGGGCGCGAGGTCGTGACCGTCGCCCCCGAGAGCACCGTCGCCGAACTCGTTCAGCTTCTGGGCGAGCGCAACATCGGCGCCGTCGTCGTCTCGAGCGACGGCAAGCAGATCGAGGGCATCGTCAGCGAGCGCGACGTCGTGCGGGGCCTGGCCCACACCGGCGCGGACGCCCTGCAGCAGACCGTCGCCGAGCTCATGACGCGCGAGGTCAACACGGTAGGCCCCGAGGACGAGATCGAGTCGGCCGCGGCCACCATGACGGTGGAGCGCGTGCGGCACATGCCGGTCGTGGTGGACGGGCGCCTCGTCGCGATCGTCTCCATCGGCGACGTGGTCAAGCACCGCATCGACCAGCTCACCGACGAGCGCAACCACCTTCTAGGTTACTTGCACGCCTGACGGCTCGACCGTCACGATCCCGCCGTTCGGCAGCGTCGCCCAGTCCACGTCGTACGGCGAGCCGCCGTGCAGGTAAGTGAGGGCGATCTGGATCGTGAAGCCGTGGCTGACGATGACCACGGGGCCGGCGGGCGAGTCAGCGAGGCTGTCGAAGAAGTCCCCCACGCGCTCATACACGTCGACGACGCTCTCGCCCCCACCCCAGCGCACCTCGTGCAGATGGACGCCCAGCGGCGGGGTCACCTGCTGCAGCGTGCGCGACAGCGCACCCGTGAGCTCGCCGACGGACTGCTCGCGCAGCGCCTCGTCGACCTCGACGGGGACGCCGACCCGGCGGCCGATGATCTCGGCCGTGCGACGAGCGCGGTCGAGATCGCTGGAGATGATGCGCACCGGCGCGTGCTCTTCGATCTGGACCGCCGCCGCCTCCGCCTGCTGGACGCCGAGGATCGTGAGCGGGGGGTTGCCTTGGCCGGGGACGCGGCCCTGCACGTTCCAGGTCGACTGGCCGTGACGAACGAAGATGATGCTGCGGCCGAGGCCGGCGAGGGGGACGGTGGACATGCGCGCTACTACCTATCGTCAGCGTGCTCGACATCGAGAGTCTGAGCGTTTCTCAACATTATGAGTCAATCGGGAAAAATTGCTCATCGGGCGCGGCAACCAGGCCACCGCCTGCTGGTTCCCCGCAGGGCACCCCTAGACTGCCCGCGTGAAACGCGTGAAGATCACGGTCGGCGGGCGCGTTCAGGGCGTCGGCTTTCGGTGGTGGGTCTCCCGCCACGCCGAGCACCTCGCCCTGGCCGGCTACGTCGAGAACCTCCCCGACGGCCGCGTCGAAGCGGTGGCCCAGGGTCCGGCCGACGACGTGGACCGGTTCGTCACCCTGCTGACCGAGCCCGATTCGGCCACCGGACGCCCCGGCTACGTCCGCAGCCATCACGTTCTGCACGAGACCCCGGTCGCGATGCCGCGGCGGTTCGGCGTCCGATGAAGGCGACGAAGACCCTCGTGACGGGGGGCGTCCGCAGCGGCAAGTCGACGCTCGCCGAGGCGCGTTGCGGCGACTTCGCGTCCGTCACGTATCTCACGCCGGGCTACCCGGCCGACCCGGAGCGCGACCCCGAGTGGGCCGCGCGCGTCGCGGCGCACCGGCTGCGGCGTCCGTCGTCGTGGACGACCGTGGAGACGATCGATCTGGCGGGCGCGCTGCGTGCGGCGTCCGAGCCGGTCCTCATCGACTGCCTGGGGACGTGGCTGACCCGCTCGCTGGACGCCTGGGGCGCCTGGGAGAAGCCGCCGGCCGACTGGCCGCGGCCGTTCGAGGAGGCGCTCCGCGCGTTGGCCGAGGCCTGGGCAGCCTGCCCGTACCCGGCGATCGCGGTCACGAACGAGGTGGGCTGGGGCGTCGTCTCCGAGCACCGCTCCGGACGCCTGTTCGCCGACCTGCTGGGGCGCACGAACCAGGCCATCGCCCAGGTCAGCGACGAGGTCGTGCTGGTGGTGGCCGGGCGTCCGATCAGCCTGTGACGAGGCCGGACGCGTCGGCTCAGGGCCCCGGCGGGGTCAGGCGGTTGGGGATGCAGCGGTTCGCGAGCTTCGCCGCCGGCAGGCTCGGGAACTGCTGCGCGCACCAGGCGCGCACCGCGTCGGCGGAGGTGAAGGTGGGGCTGGAGGCCACGGTCATCCAGTAGGGACGCCCGTCGTGGGAGCGGTGGATGCCGTAGAGCGTGCTGTCGAGCAACCGCACGGTCGCGCCGGTCGTGCTCGCCCGGAGCTCGCGATGCTCGGCGAGGATGTCGCGCGCCGAGAACGTGTGCTCGCCGGCGGCGTTGACCTGGAGCGGGTCTTCGATCCCCGACCACTTGGACGCCAACTGCGCCACGAAACGGTCGTCGAACGTGAGCCCTGCCATATCGGACGCGCTGACGCGGCGCAGCTCGTGCACCGCCCCCTCCTCGCTCGACGGGGCCGCCTCGGGCGGCGGCACCTCGGCGCCGCGGGCCGGTGACGT
>CALMAD010000397.1 GCA_937859105.1 uncultured Propionibacteriaceae bacterium | reverse complement strand
CCGATCTGGGTTCGTCGACATGGTGTGGCCGCTGGTGTGGCGCGTCGCGGACGACGACGCGTTCGTCTCCGAGGTGCAGGCGATGCGGCGCCGCGTGATCTCGCTGATCCCGCAGCGGGAGGCCGACTCCGAGATCAAGCTGGGCGCCGGGGGGCTGCGCGACACCGAGTTCACCGTCCAACTGCTGCAGTTGGTGCACGGCCGCGCCGACGATCGGCTGCGGCTGCGCGGCACGTTCGACGGCCTGGAGGCGCTCATCACCTACGGCTACGTCGGCCGTGAGGACGGGCAGCGGCTCGGGGAGGCCTACCGCTTCCAGCGCGTCCTCGAGCATCGCGGTCAGCTGTTCCACCTGCGCCGCACCCATCTGCTGCCGAAGGACGCGGCGTCGCTGCGGCGCACCGCGCGCAGCATGGGCGAGCGGGACGCCGAGTCGCTGGCCGGCGACTGGCAGAAGTCGAAGCGCCGCGTCCTACGCCTGCATCAGCGGATGTTCTACAGCCCGCTGCTGGAGGCGGTCGCGCGCATCCCGTCGGCCGCGGTGACCCTGACGTCGGAGGCCGCCGAGACGCGCCTGCGCGCGCTGGGCTACTCCGACGCGAAGGCCGCGCTGCGCCACATCGCCGCGCTGAGCCAAGGCGTGTCGCGGCAGGCGGAGATCCAGCGGCAGCTGCTCCCGGCGATGCTTGGGTGGCTGGCCCAGGGGCCCAACCCCGACCACGGCCTGCTCGCGTTCCGGCAGGTCAGCGAGGCGTTGGGCAGCTCCTCGTGGTACCTGCGGGCGCTGCGCGACGAGGGTGCGATGGCCGAGAATCTGGCGCGCATCCTGTCGTCGAGCCGGTACGCGGTGAACCTGCTCAAGCGCGAGCCGCAGAACGTGCAGTTGCTCGCCGACCCCAGCGAGATCGTCCCCAAGACGCTGGAGGAGATCGCGCGGGCGATGCGGTCGACGGCGTCCCGGCAGAAGGAGGCGGGGGACGCGATCGCGGCCATCCGCGCCGTCCGGCGGCGGGAGCTGCTGCGCGTCGCGATGGGCGACCTGCTCGGGACGATCCCCCTCGACCAGGGGGGCCAGGCCCTGTCCGACATCATGGGCGCGACGCTTGACTGCGCGCTCGAGATCGCCTCGCGCGACGAGCAGGACCCGCCGCGGCTCGCGCTCATCGCGCTCGGCCGGTGGGGCGGGCGCGAGGTGGCCTACGGGTCGGACGCCGACGGCATGTTCGTCATGGAGGACTCCGACGACCCCGAGCGCACCAAGAGCGCCATGCGCATCATCTCGGCGGCTCGTCAGCTGCTGTCGCGGCCCGGCCCCGACCCGGTGCTCGAGGTCGATCTCGACCTGCGCCCCGAGGGTAAAGGCGGCCCGATGGTGCGGACGCTCGCCTCCTACCGCAGCTACTACGAGAAATGGTCGGCGACGTGGGAGCGGCAGGCGCTCATCCGGGCCAGCGTCGGCGCGGGCGACCGCGAGCTGGGCGAGGAGTTGCTCGCGGCGATCGAGCCGGTGCGCTACCCCGCGGGCGGGCTGTCGCACAAGCAGGTCACCGAGATCCGCAAGCTCAAGGCACGCATGGAGGCCGAGCGGCTGCCGCGCGGCACCGACCCGAAGCGGCACGTGAAGCTCGGCCCCGGCGGGCTCACCGACGTGGAATGGACCGCCCAGTTGCTCCAGGTGGAGCACGGGGCCGAGTACCCCGACCTGCGGACGCCGACCACGATGCTCGCGCTGGACGCCGAGGTCGCGGCCGGGTTCCTCGACGAGGCGGACGCCGAGGCGCTGCGATCGGCCTGGCGGCTGGCCGCGCGGATCCGGAACGCGAACATGCTCGTGCGCGCGAAGGCGTCCGACACGATCCCGTCCGACGTCCGCGAACTCGGCCCCCTGGCCGAGGTGCTCGGCTACGACAAGGGCCACACGTCGGCGTTCATGGAGGACTACCGGCGCGGCGCCCGGCTCGTCCGCGGCGTCATGGACCGGGTCTTCTGGGGCCTCGACGGGCGGTGAGCCGTCATGGGGTGCGGGCTGCCGGGGCGATCCGCAGCCGCGTCCCCTCCGGGGGCGCCGTGGCGCCGCTGCGCGCCAGGCGGGCGGCGAGTTCGGGGCCCGGCGGGTTGTGGTGCGACAGATGCACCGCGACCACCCGCGTGGCGTCGTCGACGCAGCCGAGGGCGCGGAGGCGTCCGATCTCGGCGGCGAACGTCGGCAGGGTGAGGTGCTGCGGCGAGAGGTCGGCGTCGCCGAACGTCTCCTCGCAGAAGACGGCGTCGAAGCGGCGTCCCTCGAGCAGGCCGGACGCCCCTTCCAGCCAGCCGGGCCCGGTGTCGGTCGCGTAGAGCACGGACGCGCCGTCGGCGTCCTCGAGCGCGTAGAGCAGGCACTCGCCGAGCGCCTCGTGGCGCGCGGGGAGGGCGGTGACGCGGTAGCCGTCGAGCACGACGTCGTCGCCGGCGGTCAGCTCGGCCAGCGTCACCACGGTGGACGCCGGGTCGAGCCAGTCGTGGCAGGCGTCCATGACCGGGCGCGGCCCGGCGACCGTCAGCGGGTCGTCGCGGACCCACCCGCGGTGCAGCAGGAACGCCGGGTCGAGATGATCGGTGTGGGCGTGGGTGACGACGGCCGTCCGGACGCCCGCCAGGTCGACCCCCGCGGCGACGGCCTGCTGGGGGAGTGCCGGGCCGGCGTCCAGGAGGAGGCGTCCGTCGACGAGGAGGCACGTGGGCGTCCGGACGACCGCCGCCTCGCGCGCCCACGAGCACGAGGCGCACCGGCAGAACGGGTTCGGCCAGCCGTCGGCGGCGCCGGTGCCGAGCAGGGTGATCTCCACCCCGGCACCGTAGCGTCCTCGCCCCCGACGGGGTGGGCGGGGGTAGGCTGACGGCCGATGACTACCACCGGATTGCCCACGACGTCCGCCCGTCTGACGGGTTGGGGACGAACCGCGCCCACGACGGCCGAGGTGCTCTGCACGCCCGACGTCGACACCATCGTCCAGGCGGTCGCGCAGGCCGCAGCCGACGTCGAGGAGGGCCGCGGCCGCGGCGTCATCGCGCGCGGCCTGGGCCGCAGCTACGGCGACGTGGCGCAGAACGGCGGCGGCCTGGTCGTCGACATGACGGCGCTGAACACGATCCACGACATCGATCCGGACGCGGCGACCGTCACCGTCGACGGGGGCGTCAGCCTCGACACGCTCATGAAGGCCGCACTCCCGCACGGCCTGTGGGTGTCGGTGCTGCCCGGCACGCGGCAGGTGACGGTCGGCGGTGCGATCGGCAACGACATCCACGGCAAGAACCACCACTCCGCGGGCAGCTTCGGCAACCACGTGGCGTCGATGGATCTGCTGGTGGCCGACGGCCGCGTCCTGATGTTGACGCCCGAGGGCAGCGCCGACGATCCCGACGGCTCGCTGTTCTGGGCGACGGTCGGCGGCGTCGGGCTGACGGGCATCGTGCTGAAGGCGACGCTGTCGATGACGCGCACCGAGACGGCGTACTTCAAGGCCGACGGCGTCGTCACGAAGACCCTCGACGAGACGATCGCGGTGCATTCCGACGGGTCGGAACACCGCTACGACTACAGCTCGGCGTGGTTCGACGCCATCTCCGGCCCGCCGAAGCTGGGCCGCGCGGCGCTCTCCCGCGGCAACCTGGCGACGCTGGACGAGCTGAAGGAGCTCGCGCCGAAGCTGGCCGCCGACCCGCTGAACTTCTCGGGCAAGACGTTCGTGACGCTGCCCGACGTCTTCCCGAACGGGCTCGCGAACAAGCTGACGTTCACCGCGCTGGGCGAGGTGTGGTACCTGAAGAGCGGCAATTACACCGACCACATCCAGTCGCTGACGGGCTTCTACCACCCGCTCGACATGTTCGGCGAGTGGAACCGTGCGTACGGCTCCGACGGCTTCCTGCAGTACCAGTTCGTCGTGCCGCCCGAGGCGGTGGAGGAGTTCAAGCTGATCATCCTCGACATCCAGCGGTCGGGGCACTACTCGTTCCTGAACGTGTTCAAGCTGTTCGGCGAGGGCAACAAGGCCCCCCTCAGCTACCCGATGGCGGGCTGGAACGTGTGCGTCGACTTCCCGATCAAGCCGGGGCTCGACACCTTCCTGAACGGGCTGGACGCGCGCATCCTCGAGTTCGGCGGGCGCCTCTACACGGCGAAGGATTCGCGGACGTCGGCGGAGACCTTCCACGCGATGTACCCCGAGATCGATCAGTGGATCGCGACGCGCCGTGCGATCGACCCGCACGGGGTGTTCGCGTCCGACATGGCGCGGCGCCTCGAACTGCTCTGACGCGGGCGTGCGCGCGTCCCGTCTCTCGCATATCCCTGAACCCTCACCCCTGACCATCCGGGGCGCCCGCCCAGCCGGGCGGCGTCCCCTCGACCAACGGAGGAAGTCGTGATCGACGCCGTGGGCAACCCCAACAAGATCCTGCTGCTGGGCGGGACGTCCGAGATCGGGCTCGCGATCGTGTCCGAGTACCTGCGGCACGCGCCGGCCGACGTCGTGCTGGCGGTGCAGCCGGGGGACGACCGCACGGAGGCGTCCGTTCAGCAGATGAAGGACGCCGGCGCGCGCTCGGCGACCACGATCGACTTCGACGCGACGGACACCGACAGCCA
Source organism: uncultured Propionibacteriaceae bacterium (assembly GCA_937859105.1). GTDB lineage: Bacteria > Actinomycetota > Actinomycetes > Propionibacteriales > Propionibacteriaceae > Propioniciclava. Next base: position 796 of record CALMAD010000397.1, on the reverse strand, counting down.
TCCGGGCGTGATCGCGCAGGCGTGGGAGGGGGCCGACGTCGACGTCGCGGTGGTCGCGTTCGGCATCCTCGGCGACCAGGAGGAGCTCTGGCAGGACCAGCGCAAGGCCGTCCTGGAGTGCGACATCAACTTCACCGGCGCCGTGAGCGTGGGCGTCCTGGTGGGCGAGCGGATGAAGAACCAGGGCTTCGGCCAGATCATCGTCATGAGCTCGGCGGCCGGCGAGAAGGTGCGGCGATCGAACTTCGTGTACGGGGCCACGAAGGCGGGGCTCGACGGGTTCTACCGCAACCTCGGGCAGGCGCTCGAGAAGGCGGGGGTGAGCGTGCTGGTGATCCGGCCGGGGCAGGTGCGCACACGGATGTCCGCGGGCGTCAAGGAGGCCCCCTTGACCGTCGACAAAGAGGACGTCGCGAAGCTCGCCGTCTCCTCGGCCAAGAAGGGCAAGGGGCTCGTGTGGGCGCCGCCGGCGTTTCAGTACGTGATGTTGGTCTTGAAGCACATCCCGGCCCCCATCTTTAAGAGGTTGCCGATCTAGCGCCCCTCTGGTGCGTTTCTACCTGACGTTCTCCACACTGGAGTGTGGAGAACGTCACACAGGTGCGTGTGGACAGACCGGACCGGCGAGCCCTCGGACACGTTTCTGTGGGGCGTTCCTGTCCCAGAGGTAGCAGCACCAGTGAGGAACTCCTCGGCACGCGCGCGCGGGTAGGCACGGCATGCTCTCCACAGGCGGACGCCGGCTGCGGCGTCCTGAGCGACGAGAGCCGGGCGGACGCCTGAGCCCACGATCCCG
>CALMAD010000396.1 GCA_937859105.1 uncultured Propionibacteriaceae bacterium | reverse complement strand
TCAGCGACGACCGGGGTCTGCTTGCCGAACCGCTTGCCCAGCGCCCGGAAGTTGCCCTTCGCCGAGTAGTCGACCAGGTCGCCCGCCGACGCGAACGACTCCACGGACTCGACGTTCAGCTCGGCCGCGATCTCCCCGATCAGTTCGTCGGTCAGCCGCGCATAGGACGCCGACGGCACGAGCACCCGCCGCAGCGGCTGCCGCGTCTTCACCTTCGCCTCGGCCCGCGCCGAGCGGCCGAGCTCGACGAGGCGGCGGGTCAGGCCCATCGCCTCGTTCAACGTCAGGTCGATCAGGTCGCGCTGCGGCTCCGGCCACGCGGTCAGGTGGACGGACGGGGCGGCGTCCGGCACCGCGGCGACCATCAGGTCCTGCCAGACCCGCTCGGTGACGAACGGCGCCAGGGGCGCCATCAGCCGGGTGAGGACGTCCATCGTCTCGTGCAGCGTCCACAGCGCGGACGCCTCGCCCATCCAGAACCGCCGGCGCGACCGCCGGACGTACCAGTTCGACAGGTCGTCGATGAAGTCCGACAGCAACTGCCCGGTGCGCTGCGTGTCGAAGTTCTCCAGGGCGTCGGTGACCTCGACGACGAGTTCCTCCCGCGCCGAGACGAGCCAGCGGTCGAGCACCGGGCGCTCGGCCACCTGGGGGGCCGAGCCGGTCGGCGTCCACCCGTTCGTGCGCGCGTAGAGGGACAGGAAGCTGACCGAGTTCCAGTAGGTGAGCAGCACCTTCCGGACGGTCTCCTGGATCGTCGTGTGCCCCACCCGCCGGGACGCCCACGGCGACCCGCCGGCGGCCATGAACCACCGGACGGCGTCCGCGCCGTGCTTGTCCATCAGCGGGATCGGCTCGAGGATGTTGCCCAGGTGCTTGCTCATCTTCCGGCCGTCCTCGGCGAGGATGTGACCGAGGCAGAGCACGTTGCGGTAGGCGTTCTCGTCGAACACCAGGGTGTTCACCGCCATGAGCGAGTAGAACCAGCCGCGGGTCTGATCGATCGCCTCGCAGATGAAGTCGGCCGGGAACGCGGACTCGAGCTTCTGCTCGCTGCCCTCCACGTACGGGTAGCCCCACTGCGCGAACGGCATCGAGCCGGAGTCGTACCAGGCGTCGATGACCTCCTTCACGCGGTGCGACGTCTCCCCGCACGTGGGGCAGGGGAAGGTCACGTCGTCCACGAACGGGCGGTGCGGGTCGAGCGCGCTCTGGTCGGTGCCGGTCAGCTCGCTCAGTTCCGCGCGCGAGCCGACACACACCTGGTGGTCGTGGCTGCAGCGCCAGATCGGCAGCGGCGTCCCCCAGTAGCGGGTGCGCGACAGCGCCCAGTCGATGTTGTTGTTCAGCCAGTCGCCGTAGCGGCCGTGCTTGATGTGGTCGGGGTACCAGTTCGTCGCCTCGTTCTCGCGGACGAGCTCGTCTTTCACCTGCGTCGTCCGGATGTACCACGACGGCTGCGCGTAGTAGAGCAGCGCGGTGTCGCACCGCCAGCAGTGCGGGTAGCTGTGCTCATAATCGAGCCGCCGGAACAGCAGGCCGCGGGCGTCCAGGTCGGCGACGAGCGGCTTGTCTGCGCTCTTGAAGAACATGCCCCCGACCTGGCCGACCTCGGGCGCGAACGTGCCGTCGGGACGGATCGGGTTCACCAGCGGCAGCCCGTAGGCGCGGCAGGTGATCATGTCGTCCTCGCCGAAGGCGGGCGCCTGGTGGACGAGGCCCGTGCCGTCCTCCGTCGTGACGTAGTCGGCGAGCAGCACGTAGTGGGTGCCGCCCACGACGTCGGGGAACTCGACCAGGTCGAACGGCGGCTCGTAGTGCCAGCCCTCCATCTCGGCGCCGGTGAAGGACGGCCCGAGCTTCCAGCCGTCACCCAGCACCGTCGCGGCGAGCGGCTCGGCGACGACCAGCGTCTCCTCGCCGTCGGACGCCAGGACGTACGTCACGTCGGGGTGCACGGCGACGGCCGTGTTCGAGACGAGCGTCCAGGGCGTGGTCGTCCAGACGAGCAGGTCGGCCTTGCCGGCGTAGGGGCCGGACGTCAGCGGGAACCGCACGTACACCGACGGGTCGACGACGTCGTGGTAGCCCTGCGCCAGCTCGTGGTCGGACAGCGTCGTGCCGCAGCGCGGGCAGTAGGGGGCGACCCGGTAGTCCTCGACGAGCAGGCCGCGGGAGTGGATCTGCTTGAGGCTCCACCAGACGCTCTCGACGTAGTCGGGGCTCATCGTCCAGTAGGCGTCCTCCATGTTCACCCAGTAGCCCATGCGGCGGGTGAGCTGCGCGAAGGCGTCCACGTGCCGGGTGACGGACTCGCGGCACTTCTCGTTGAACGGTTCGATGCCGTACTTCTCGATGTCGGGCTTGCCGTTGAAGCCCAGCTCGCGCTCGACCGCCAGCTCGACGGGCAGGCCGTGGCAGTCCCAGCCGGCCTTGCGGTCGACGTGGTAGCCGCGCATCGTGCGGAAGCGCGGGAAGACGTCCTTGAACACGCGCGCCTCGATGTGGTGCGTGCCCGGCATGCCGTTGGCGGTGGGCGGGCCCTCGTAGAAGGTCCATTCCCCCTTGCTGCCGTCGCGTTCGAGCGAGCGGGCGAACGTGTCCTGGGTATCCCAGAGTTGCAGGATCTCGTGCTCCATCTGAGGCAGGTTCACCTGCGCGGGCACGGCCCGGTACTGGGGGGAGCGCTCGGATTGGGCGGTCATCGGCTTCCTTCGTCGTCGTTCGGACGAAGGGACGAGGCTCAGCCCCGCGGTACCACCCTTCTTGACCCCGGACGCCTCCCGGCGCCCGCAGTCCACTCACTTCTCGCCGCGGCCGGTTCTAATGAGCGCCTCCTGCTGACGGTGGACGCCGTTCTTCCGGCAGCTCCGGGGTGATGGCCCCATCCATGCCGTGCGGACCCGCCCAGTCTAATGAACCCGGCAAGCCGAGCGAAACGCGGCACCATGCTGGGACGCCCCGCGCGCGCTTCCCATCGCCGCGCGGGCACCCCTCAGGGCACCAGCACGACCTTGCCGCTCAGGTCGCCGTGCACCACGGCCTCGAAGCCCTCGCGGGCGTCCCGGAGCGACAGGACGCGGTCGATCAGCGGGCGGACGCCGCCCTCGACCATGACGCGCAGCAGTTCGTAGAGCTGATCGCGGCGTCCCATCGTCGAGCCGAGGATGCGGAGCTGCAGGAAAAAGACGCGGCTGAGATCCGCGGGCGGATTCGGGCCGGACGTCGCGCCGCACACGACCACCGCCCCGCCCGGACGCAGCGACTTCAACGAGTGCGACCAGGTCGCCTCGCCGACACTCTCGATCACGGCGTCCACCCGCTCGGGCAGCCGCGCGCCGTGCTCGAAGACCTCGTCGGCGCCGAGATCGATGGCGAGGGAGCGCTTGGCCTCGGTGCGTCCGGTTGCCCAGACCCGCAGTCCGGCCGCCCGGCCGAGCGCGATCGCGGCCTGAGCGACGCCGCCCGAGCACCCCTGCACGAGGATCGTGTCCCCCGCCTCGACCCCGGCCTTGCCGAGCATGCTGTAGGCGGTCAGCCACGCGGTGGGCAGGCAGGACGCCTCCTCGAACGTCAGCTCGGGCGGCTTGGCCACGAGGTTCCGCTCGGGGACGACCACGTACTCGGCCATCGCGCCCTGATGCCGCTCCGACAAGAGCGAACGCTTCGGATCGAGCGTCTCGTCACCCTGCCACTCAGGCGAGGAGATCACGCTGTGGACGACGACCTCGCGGCCGTCGTCGGTGACGCCCGCCGCGTCCGTTCCGAGGATCATGGGCATCCGCTCCGGCGGCAGGCCGACGCCGCGCAGCGACCACACATCGTGGTGGTTCAGGGAGGCGGCCTTCACCCGCACCCGCGAGAAGCCGTCGCCGGCCTGGGGGTTCGGACGCGGCCCCACCTCGAGCGCCGCGAGCGGATCGTCGGGGCTCGCCTGAGACACGTAGACGGCATGCATGGGGGCGATTCTAGTGGGCCGAGGCTTCACCCCCCGCGGGTCTCGCAGGCTCGTACACTGCGGCCATGCACCTTCGGCCGGACGACGCGTTCGTCTCGTCGTTCGACACCGTGCCGTACGCGTTCGGGGTGGCGGAGGCGTCCGTCTTGCCCGGCCCGATCCTCACCCGGCTGGTCGGCGACCTGGGCCTGACGGTGCCGGCGTCCAAGGCACTGCTACACCGCATGACCCAGGCGGGCGGCCTCACCATGGAGCGCACGGGACGGGTCGGGCGGTACGCGATGACGGGCGCGCTGTTGGAGCGATTCCAGGAGTTCCGGGACGGCAGGCCGCCCCGCGACCCGTGGGACGGCCGCTTCCACACGATCGTCTACGACATCCCCGAACACGACCGGCTGGCGCGCGACCACCTGCGCACCGCGGCGATCCGGGCGGGCTACCGGCAGGTGCGGCCCGGGGTTCTCATCGGGCCGACGGACGCCGCGGCGTCCCTGACACCGCTCGCCGGGGCCAACCAACTGACGACCGGCTGGTGGACGATCGACCCGGACCAGGTGTCCGGCCTGGTGGCCCGCTGCTGGGATCTCGACACCATCCGAGCGCGCTACGAGACGGCCGTCGCCGCGACGGCCGACCTGCTCACGAGCGACCTCGAGCGACTCGCCCCCGCGGACGCCTACCGGACGCTGCACGCGGCCATCCGCCCGGTGGTCGCGTTGCGGCTGCTGGACGGACCGCTCCCCGCCGAACTGCTCCCCCACGACTGGCCCGCAGGCGACCTCGGCCGGGCCTTCGACCGGGTGGCCGAACGGCTCGGCGTGGCCGCCGCCGCGCACGTGACCGGCGTGATCGCCAGCTCCCCGCACGCGGGCCTCGTCGAGGCCGACGCCGCACCCCGCCCCCGCTAGGAGCGGCGCCCCCTGGCTGGGGTCAGCGAGCGCGGCCGCGATTGGTCGCCCACGGGACGACCATGAAAACGACCCACAGGAGTCCCACGACCAACGCGCCGCCCATGAGCCACCAGGACGGCCACGCGTCCCCGAAGACCATCGCGCCGAACGCGACCCCCAGGCCGTAGACCACCGCGACGATCCCGACGATCGCCCGGCCGTCGGTGGGGCGGTCCACCTCGCCGCTCACCGCGCGGCACCCGACGCGAACGGCACGACATTGCACCCGACGACGGTCATGGGTCCTCCTGAGGATGGTCGAACGTCACCGCCTATCGTTGCAGCACTTTCACGAATCGTCTACAAGATAAATCAATGCTCGATGCTCGTTCAGTCCTGCTCGGCGAGCACGCGCTCGATGACGAGCGCGATGCCGTCGTCGTCGTGGGAGGCCGTCACCTCGTCGGCCGCCTCCAGCGCCTCGGGCAGCCCGTTGCCCATCGCGACCCCGTGGCCCACCCAGCGCAGCATCTCGACGTCGTTACGGTTGTCGCCGAACGCCAGCACCTCGGACGCGGCGATGCCGAACCGGGCGCACATCTGCTCCAGCCCCGACTCCTTCGTGACGCCCTCGGCGGACACCTCGACGAACGGGGCGCCCGACGTCGTCACGTGGCACCCGGGGACGGCGAGCTCGAGTGCGACGGCCAGGAGGGCGTCCTCGCTCACGGTGTCGTGGCGCAAGATCAGCTTCAGCGACGGACGCGCCAGCACCTCGGCCAGGTCGTACTCGGGCAGCGTCAGTTCGGCGCGGCCGTGATCGCCCGGATCCATGAGACCGACGTAGCCGTGCTCGGGCACGAAGGTGCGGCCGGCGTCCCGCACCGACACGCACCGGGTCCCGGGCACGGCCTCGCGCATCCGCGTGACGAGTTCGGTCTGGGCGTCGACGGGCAGGGTGTCTTCGAAGAAGACCTCGTCGGTGCGCAGGTCGCAGCCGACGGCCCCGTTGGCCCCGACGGCCGGGCCTTGCAGCACGGTGCCCGCGACCATCTCGTCGATCGAGAACGGCTGGCGTCCGGAGATCGGCATCACCAGGACGCCGCGGTCGTGGGCCGCCTCGAACGCCGCGAGCGTGCGGGGCGAGATCGTGCGGTCGCTGGTGAGCAGAGTTCCATCGACGTCGGTGGCGATCAGACGGAGTCGGGCCAATCGGTGCGGGGCGCGCGTGGTCACGCACCCATCCTCCCATCCCGCGCGGCCCGGGCACCGGGCCAATCGGGACGCCTCAAGCGCCGATGCGGCGCCTGCCGGAGAAGGCCCGGCCCAGGGTGACCTCGTCGGCGTACTCGAGGTCGCCGCCCACCGGCAGCCCGGACGCCAGCCGCGACAGCGTGACGTCGGTGTCCGCCAGCAGGCGGGCGATGTAGGTGGCCGTCGCCTCCCCCTCGAGGTTCGGGTCGGTCGCGAGGATCACCTCGGTGACGTTCTGGTCGGCGAGCCGCGTCAGCAGTTCTCGGATGTGGAGGTCGCCCGGTCCGACGTGGTCGATCGGGCTGATCGCGCCGCCGAGCACGTGGTACAGGCCGCGGAACTCGCGCGTGCGCTCGATGGCCCCCACGTCTTTCGGCTCTTCGACCACGCAGATCGTCGTGCGGTCGCGGCGCGGGTCGCGGCAGACGCGGCACGTCTCCTCTTCGGAGATGTTGAAACAGATCGCGCAGAACTTCACCTGCTCCGCGACGGTGCGCAACGCCTGGGCCAGCCGCTCCACGTCGGCCTTGTCGGTCGCGAGGATGTGGAACGCGATGCGCTGCGCACTCTTCGGCCCCACGCCGGGGAGCCGACCCAACTCGCCGATCAAGTCCTGGATCGGTCCTTCGTACACGGCGTTCCTTGTCTCGGAGTTCTGGTGGGGGCGGGCTCGTCAGAAGGGCATCTGCGGCATGACGGACTGCGCCAGCGCCGACGCCCGGTGGCTCGCGTCGCGCACGGCCGCGACGATCAGGTCGCCGAGCGACTCGGTGTCGTCGGGGTCGCACGCCTCGGGCTTGATCGCGACCTTCTGCAGCTCGCCGGTGCCGGACATCTCGACGGTCACGAGGTCGCCGCCGGCCGACCCGGTGATGACCTTGGTCGCCAGATCGTCTTGCGCACGCTGGAACTGCTCCTGCATCGCCTGGGCCTGCTGGAGCAGCGCGTTCATGTCGAAGCCGCCGCCGGTCTCGTCGCCAAGCATGGACATGGGGTCTCCTTCGTGGGTTCGGGTTCGTCGGTTCGCGCGGGCTCGCGCGCGGCTCACGCAATGCTACGCGAGGCGTCCGACGGTTCCGGACGCCACAGCGGTTCGGCGAGCGCCGACCCGGAGGTTGCGCTCGGGCCGGGGACACCTCAGCGGCCCGAGCCGTCGTCTTCCGCGATCAGCTCGGCACCCAACTGCGTGCGGAGCAGGTCGTCGACCTCGATGTCGGGGTTGTCGAGGTCGCGGTCGCGGCGGTCAGGTTCCGCCTCCTCCTCGCGCCGCGGCGGCGTGTGTTGCGTCGGCAGGATGTTGCCCCGCGCGGCCGCGGCGTAGTCGGGGGGCGGACCCTCCTCCTCCTCGGGCGGCGGCGTCGGGGGGGTCGCCGGGTAGTCGCGCCGCGCGCGCGGGTCGGCGGGCCGCTGCGAGCCACCCCGGACGCCGTCGCGCGGCCCTGCGGGGCCGCCCTGACGGCTCTGCTCATGCTGGCCGGCGCCCCCATGCCCGGACGCCTCCCATCGTCGGCCCCGGGGGCCTGAGTTCTCGCCGCCGGCCGGGCCCGCTGTGCCACGCGACGGACCACCACCGGCGCCCTGGGCACCCGAGGGCCCTTGCCCGCCGCCGCGTCCGCCGGAGGGACCCTGCCCGCCGGCTGCCGGCCCGCCGCCGGAGGAACCCTGCCCACCCCGCGGCCCTGCCGGGCCGGACGCGGCCGGCGGGGGCGGAGTCGGGCCGCCCTCGGCCACGATCACCTCGACGCGCGGCGCGGCGCCGAGCACCTCGAGCACGGCCTCGCGCAGCACGTCTTCGTGGCCGCCGCGGGTGAGGCTCTCCCGCGCGCCGGGGTTGTTCGCGGCGAGCGTCAGGACGCCCCCGGCGAACTCGTGCACCTGCGCGTTCTGACTGAGGATGATCCACGTCACCCGCCGCCTCGTCTTGACAGCCTCGAGCACCTGCGGCCACAGCCGCCGGACGTCCGCCGTCTGCAAATCCCCCGACGCCGGCGGCCCGGTCGGGGACGCCTCGGGCGCAGGCCCGGCGGCCGAGGGCGGACGCTCCTCCTGCGCAGGGGCGCGCCTGGCCTGCTCGGCGCCGCGGCCCCCCTGCTCGGGACCACCGACGGCCGGCTCGGAACCGCGCCCGGCCTGCGCCGGACGGCGCCCGGCCGGCTCGGGGCCACGCTCAGCCTGCTCGATCGGGCGTCCCGCCGACTCGGGCGCACGCCCGGCCGGACCCTCCGCCGAACCCGGCGCGCTCGGGGCTGCCCCGCGCCCACCCGGCGTGGCGGGCGCAGAGCCCGGCGCGTCCGAGAGAGCGGGAACCGCCGCATCCTGCTCGCCGGGGATCAGCAGCCGCCGCTCCAGCCGGTCGAGGCGCGCGTGAATGCCCCGCGCGTCGACGTCGGCGCCCGGCAGCAGCACCCGCGAGCACATGAGCTCCAGGTGCAGGCGCGGGGCGGTCGTGCCCCGCATGTCGGTCAGCCCCTTCGCGATGACCTCGGCCGCACGCGTCAGCTCCCCGGGGCCCATGCCGCGGGCCTGCGTCGTGAGGCGCTCGGCCTGGTCGCCGGAGACATCGACCAGCCCCGACGTCAGGGCGTCGGGCACAGCCGCCACGATGATGAGGTCACGCAGGCGCCGCAGCAGATCCTCCGCGAAGCGCCGCGGATCCTGCCCCACCTCGATCACCTTGTCGATGCACGAGAACACGCCCTCGGCGTCGCCCGCGGCGAACGCATCCATGATCTCGTCGAGCAGCGTGTCGGGCGTGTAGCCGAGCAGCGCCGTGGCCTGCCGGTAGGTGACCCCCTGCTCCCCCGCGCCGCCGAGCAACTGATCGAGCACCGACAGCGAGTCGCGCACCGACCCCGCCCCCGCCCGGACGACCAGCGGCAGCACCGTGGGGTCGACCGAGACGCCCTCGGCCTCGCACAGCGACGCCAGATACCCCTGCAGCACCTTGGGCGGAACGAGCCGGAAGGGGTAGTGGTGCGTGCGCGACCGGATCGTGCCGATGACCTTCTCGGGCTCGGTGGTCGCGAAGATGAACTTGACGTGCGGCGGCGGCTCTTCGACGACCTTGAGCAGGGCGTTGAACCCCTGCGTGGTCACCATGTGCGCCTCGTCGATGATGTAGATCTTGTAGCGGCTGTGCACCGGGGCGAAGAACGCCCGCTCGCGCAGGTCGCGCGCCTCGTCGACGCCGCCGTGCGACGCCGCGTCGATCTCGATCACGTCGATGCTGCCGGCCCCGCCGCGCGCCAGGTCGCGGCAGCTCTGACAGACCCCGCACGGGGTGGGCGTCGGGCCCTGCTCGCAGTTGAGGCACCGGGCCAGGATGCGCGCCGACGTGGTCTTGCCGCACCCGCGCGGCCCCGAGAACAGGTACGCGTGGTTGACGCGGTTGTTCACCAGCGCGCGCTGCAACGGCTCGGTCACGTGCTCTTGGCCGATGACTTCGGCGAACGTCTCGGGGCGGTACCGGCGGTACAGCGCCAGCGGCGGTTCGGGGGCCTCGGACGCCCGGGCCGTCGGCCCGACATCGGCCGGCTGCGCGGCGACGGACGCCTCGGGCTCGGGCTGCTGCTCGGGCGCGGGCTGCTCGCCGGGCTCGGGCTGCTCGTCGGACTGGGCGTCAGGCACCGGGTCCAACCCGGGGCCCTCGACGCCTTCGTCTTCGTCGTCGGGGTCG
>CALMAD010000395.1 GCA_937859105.1 uncultured Propionibacteriaceae bacterium | reverse complement strand
CCGCCGGGCGGCGTGGGCGGCGTCCGGCCAGGAGGACCGCGGCCAGGCGGGCCTTGGGCCCCTGACCAGCGTTTTGTCAGCCCGGGGTGCGACAATGGCGCAATGCCACGTTTCCTCTCGGCGAAGCCGGATTCCCGGCTCATCCCCCTCCCGTGGGACGTTCCGCTCGACCAATGGCCCACCGAGCACCTCGTCGCGCTGCCGCGCGGCATCTCCCGGCACGTCGTCCGGTTCGTCCGGGTGGGTGAGGAGGTGTACGCGGCGAAGGAAATCATCGAGTCGGTGGCCTTCCACGAGTACCGGATGCTGCAGGATCTGAGCCGCCTCAACACCCCGGCCGTCGAGCCGCTCGCCGTCGTGACGGGTCGCGCCGACCCGAGCGGCAAGCCGCTCGACCCGGTCCTGCTGACCCGGCACCTGGAGTTCTCGCTCCCCTACCGGTCGCTGTTCTTCTCCGGCGTCCGGCAAGACACGGTGTCGCGCCTGCTGGACGCCATGGTCGTGCTGCTCGCACGGCTGCACCTCATCGGGTTCCTGTGGGGCGACGTGTCGCTGTCGAACATCCTGTTCCGGCGCGACGCGGGCGCGTTCGCCGCGTACCTGGTGGACGCCGAGACCGCCGAGTTGCACACGCGGCTCACCGACGGCCAACGGGCGCACGACATCGACATCGCGATCGTGAACCTGTTCGGGGAGTTCTCCGACCTCGAGGCGGGGCGCCTGCTGGATGAGTCCCTCGACCCCGAAGACCTGGTGCACCAGATCGAGACCCGGTACCACGCGCTTTGGCACGAGCTGACCGGCCCCGAGGAGTTCTCGGCCGGCGAGCTGTACCGCATCGAGGACCGGGTGCGCCGCCTGAACAGCCTCGGGTTCGACGTCGCCGAGCTCGACATCAACACGGCGGCCGACGGCTCCACCGTGCAGATCCAGCCGAAGGTGGTCGACGCGGGGCATCACTCCCGGCGGCTGATGCGCCTGACCGGCCTCGACACCGAGGAGAACCAGGCCCGCCGCCTGCTCAACGACCTCGACACGTTCCGGGCGCGCACGAACCAGCAACACGTCGACGAGGCGATCGTCGCCCACCAGTGGCTGACCCAGGTGTTCGAGCCGGTCGTCACCGCGGTCCCGGCCGACCTGACCGGCAAGCGCGATCCGGCGCAGATCTTCCACGAGGTGCTCGACTACCGCTGGTACGCGTCCCAGCGCGAGCAGCGCGAGGTGCCGCTGACCGAGGCCGTGCACGGCTACATCCGCGACGTGCTCACGGCCCTGCCCGACGAGGCGATGAGCCCCGACACCCTCCTTCCTCTCGACGACACCCGGCACCTGCAGAACCCGTTCGACCCCTCCGAGGGCTACGAGGACGACGAAGCGCCGCCCTACGACCCCTGGGAGGCGGATGCACTCGACCCCGACACCGAGTCGCTCCCCGCCGTGCTGGACATCGAGGCGCTGCGCCGCAAGGCCGCGGGCGATTGACACGGTGGGCCGGGTCTGGCACGGCCGATAGGATGGCCGGGTGACTTTTCAGCTGTATGACACCATGTCCCGCTCGATTCGGGAGTTCCGGCCGCTCGTGCCCGGCGCGGTGTCGATGTACTCCTGCGGCCCGACCGTGCAGGGCGCGCCGCACCTGGGGCACGTCCGCAAGGAGGTCAACGTCGACGTCCTGAGGCGCTGGCTCGAGTACTCGGGCTACGAGGTGACGCTCGTCTCAAACATCACCGACATCGACGACAAGATCCTGGAGAAGTCGGCCGAGGCCGGCACTCCCTGGTGGGCGCACGCCTACCACTTCGAGCACGTGTTCCATCGCGCGTTCGACGCGCTCGGCGTCCGGAGGCCGACGTACGAGCCGCGCGCGACCGGGCACATCCCCGACATGATCGCGCTCGTCACCGAGCTCATCGACCTCGGGCACGCCTACGTGGGTGAGGACGCTGCGGGCGACGTCTACTTCGACGTCGCCTCCTGGCCCGACTACGGCAAGCTGTCGGGTCAGCGGGTCGCCGACATGGCCCCGGCCGAAGACGCCGATCCGCGCGGCAAGCGCGACCCCCGCGACTTCGCGCTGTGGAAGGCGGCGAAGCCCGGCGAGCCGGAGACGGCGTCCTGGGATTCGCCGTGGGGCCGCGGGCGTCCGGGCTGGCACCTGGAGTGCTCGGCGATGTCGGGCCGGTACCTCGGCCCGGCGTTCGACATCCACGGAGGCGGGCTCGACCTGCGCTTCCCGCACCACGAGAACGAGTTGGCGCAGTCCACCGCTGTGGGGCGTCCGTTCGCTCAGTACTGGATGCACAACGCGTGGGTCACGCTGGCGGGCGAGAAGATGAGCAAGTCGCTCGGCAACACGGCCGACGTGTTCGAGGCGACCCGCACGTACGGGGGCCGCGCCATCCGGCTCTACCTGGCCGGGCCGCACTACCGCTCGATGATCGAGCTGTCCGACTCCTCGCTGGAGGAGGCGGCGGCCCAGCTCGCGCGCGTCGACTCGTTCCTGGGCCGGGCGCAGTCGGAGCTGGGCGACTGGGACGGGTCGCTCGCGGTGCCGGACGCCTTCGCCGACGCCATGAACGACGACCTCGGCACCCCCGGCGCGCTCGCCGTCCTGTTCTCGACGATCCGTGAGGGCAACAGCGCGCTGGGCTCCGGCGACCGTGAGGCCGCGCTCGCGGCCCGCTCGGCGGTGCGCAGCATGCTGACGGTGTTCGGCCTCGACCCAGACGACCCGGCGTGGGCGACCGAGCGGCCGGCGTCCGACGATCTGTCCGGCGTGGTCGACTCGCTGGTGCGCACCCTGCTCGACCAGCGCGCAGACGCCCGCGCCCGCAAGGACTGGGCGACGGCCGACGCGATCCGCGACTCGCTCGCGGGGTCGGGCCTGAAGATCACCGACACCAAAGACGGCGCTCGCTGGAGCCTGGAGAAGTAGGAGACCATGCCGGGAAACAGCCAACGCAAGGGGGCCGTGCGCAAGCGCGGCAAGGGCATCGGCCAGGGCCGCACGGCCGGGTCGGGCGGCCGCGTCCGCAAGGGGCTCGAGGGCAAGGGCCCGACGCCGAAGGCGGAGGATCGCCCATACCACAAGGCCTATCGCAAGCGCGGGGCGAACGAGCCGGGCAAGTCCGGCGGGTCGGGGCGCGGCCCATCGAGGCGGACGCCGCAGCGGCGGTCCGGCAGCCCCGGGGCCGAGTGGGTCATCGGCCGCAACCCGGTGTACGAGGCGCTGCAGGCGGGCCTGCCCGTCCGGCGGGCCTATCTGGCCGAGGGTGTCGAACGCGACTCGCGGCTCTCCGACATCCTGAAGCTGGCCGCCGAGCGCGGCGTGCCGCTGCTGCAGGCGTCCCGGCCCGAGCTCGACCGGCTGACGTCGGGCGCCGTGCACCAGGGCGTCGCGCTGCAGTTGCCCGAGTACGAGTACGCGCACCCGAACGACCTGCTCGACGCAGCGGTGGACGCCGACGCGCCCCTGGTCGTCGCGCTCGACGGGGTCACCGACCCGCGCAACCTGGGGGCGATCATCCGCTCGGCGGCCGCGTTCGGCGCGCTGGGCGTGATCGTGCCGGAGCGGCGGTCGGCCCACATGACCGCGACGGCCTGGAAGGCGTCCGCGGGGGCGGCCGCCCGCGTCCCGGTCGCGCTGGCGGGCAACCTGAACCGCGTCCTGAAGGACTACGCCGAGGCCGGGTTCCAGGTCGTCGGGCTCGCGGGCGAGGGCGAGACCGACATCGCCGGTGTCCCGGGGGCCGACGGGCCCGTGCTGCTGGTCGTCGGCAGCGAAGGCGAGGGGCTGGCCCGGCTCGTCCGGGAGAACTGCGACGTGTTGGCGTCCATCCCGATCGGCGCCGAGACCGAGTCCCTCAACGCGTCCGTCGCCGCCGCGATCGCGCTGTACGAGCTGTCGCGGGCGCGCGAGGCGTCCTAGGAACTAGAAACCAGACGGCGTCCGCACCCGACGCCCCCGAAGCCACGACGCCCCCCGGCTCAGGCCGGGGGGCGTCGGGTCTTCACGGCCGTTCGGCGGGGGGGGACCATCCCGTCGAGCGGCCGGAGGCGCTCAGCCGCAGACCGAGGCGAGGCTGCCGCTGAACGCCAGCGGCGTCCGCTGGGAGGTGCACAGCGTGCTCGTCGCGCGCGCCGGCTGACCCCCCTCGGGCTTCGCCGCCGGGGCCTGGCCGTAGACGCGGGCCTCCGCGCCGAACAACTGCGCCCACATGCCCGGCGGCTCGGACTCGACGACCTTCGTCCCGTTCGGGTCGACGCCCGCCTGCGTCGCGAAGTCGCGGAAGGCCTCGTCGCGGCCCATCGTGGCGTCGATGAGGCGGTTCTCCTGGGCTCGCTTGGTGTCGAACATGTAGGCGCCGTAGGTGTTCTTGATCGTCTCGGCGGGGATGTTGCGGTGCCGCGCCACCCAGTTCACGAAGTTGTCGTACTCGTTGGCGAGGCCGGTGGTGTAGTTGTCGCGCTCCTCCTGCGTCATGGCGCGCCAGGCGTTGCCGAAGTCCTTGCCCTTGCCCTGGGTGAGGTATTCGCTGCTGATGCCCCCGTTCGTCGTCACGCCCGACTCGACGAGCGTTCCGGTCGTCGCCCGGACGTCGCGGTACTGCAGGAACGGCCCCATGATGATGCCGATGCTGCCGACGAGCGAGCCGTGGTCGGCGACGATGCGGTCGGCGCCCGCCATCGCGTACATGCCGCCGGACGCCGACAGCCCCTCGACGTACACGAACGCCTTCTTGCCGGTGCGCTGCTTGTAGCGGTCGATGGCGTCCGCGATCGCGCGCGAGCCGTTCACCGTGCCGCCGGGGGTGTTGAACAGCAGGACGAGCCCGTCGGCATCACTGGCCGTCAGCTTGTCGATCGCCTGCGCGGTCTCGTAGCCGTAGGTGCTGGTCTGGAGCAGGCTGCCGGTGTCCCCCTCGCCCATGATCGCCCCCGACACGCGCATGGCCCGCAGCGTGTGCGCCGCCCCCTGGGCGCCCCAGATGACCTTGTCGGGCTGGAGGCGCGTCTGGTTCGCGCCCGCGAACGCCGACGCGGCGCCGGCGATCATGATCGAGGTCAGCAGCGACCCGATCAGCCCGAGCACCAGCATGATGCCGCCGAACCCGAGGCCGGCGCCGGCGCCCAGCCCGAACCCCCGGCGGAACGCCCCCTTCTGCTGCGGCGGCGGGGGCGGCGCGAAAGAGCCCGGGTAGGCGGGCGGGCGAGGCCCGG
>CALMAD010000394.1 GCA_937859105.1 uncultured Propionibacteriaceae bacterium | reverse complement strand
CCAGTCCCTCGCGTGGGCCCTGGTCCCAGTCGCCCGTATGGTGCCGGTTCCCGGGGGTCGGACCCCCATTTGGATACTCTTGGACGAACCTGGACAAGCCCTAGTGAGGACGAGATGACGGACGCCCACGCGCGTGTCAATGCCCGCAGCATCGACACGAAGGACGATCTCGTCGCCGGCCTCGACGCCCTCCGGCGCCAGGCCGCCGAGGGGCTGCGCAAGTCCCGCCTCTCGATCGACGACCTCGTCAAGGCGACCTCGATCCCCCGCTCCACGGTGCACGTGTACATCAGCGGGCGCTCGCTGCCCCCGCCGGACGCCCTGGACGCCCTCGTCGCCACCATGGGCGCCACCCCGCAGGATCGCCGCGCCTGGCAGGACGCCCTTGAGCGCGTCTCCGCCCGCGGCGACTCCCCCACGCCCCGCACCCAGGTGCCGCGCCAACTGCCGCCCGCCCCACGCCGGTTCGTCGGCCGGGAGGCCGACATGCGCGCCATCGCGGAGGCCCTCGCCTCCGAGGCCCACGGCGTCGCGGTGGCCGGCCCGGCCGGCAGCGGCAAGACCGCCCTGGTCGGCCAGTACGCGCGCACCCACGCCGACGACTACCCCGGCGGCGTCCTCTACGCCGACATGCGCGGCTTCTCCGACCACCCGCCGCTCGAGCCGCAGCGCGCGCTCACGCGCTTCCTGATCGCGCTCGGCGTCGCGCCCGAGAGCACCCCGACCGACCTGGAGGCCCTGCTCCCCCACTTCCGCGACAAGGCCACGCGGCGGATGCTGATCGTCCTCGACAACGTCGCCGACGCGCCTCAGGTCTCACCCCTGCTGTCGGTGATGACCGGGCACGACGTGATCGTGGCGTCCCGCAACGAGATGACGGCCCTGACGCTGCGCACCGGCATGGGGCGCGTCCGCGTCCGGCCCCTGCCGAACGAGGACGCCGCCCTCCTCCTGCGTGGCATCGACGCCTCCGTGCACGACCTCGACGCGGTCCTGCGGCTGTGCGGCGGCCTGCCGCTGGCGCTGGAGGTCGTGCGCGACCGCGCGATGGCGTCCGGGTCGATGCTCGGGGTGCTGGAGGAGATCCGCAGCGGCGAGGCGCCGCTCGACACGCTGCAGGCGGGGGCGCGCGGAGGCGTCCGGGGAATCATGGACTGGTCGTACCGCGGCCTGTCCGCCGAGCACCGGGCCGCGTTCCGCCGGCTGGGCGCGCTGCCGGGGCAGACGCTGCGGCTGGAGTCGGCGTCCGTGGCGCTCGGGACGCCGGCGCGCCAGACCCGCCGCGCGCTGGAGTTCCTCGTCGAGCGCAGCCTGCTGACCCGCGCGGACGCCGGCGCCTGGACGCGGCACGATCTCGTCGCGGCGTTCGCCCGCGAGCGACTGGCGGCCGAGGAGCCGGCGTCCGAGGTCGCCGCGATCCGCGGACGCCTGCTCGGCTTCTTCTCCGACGTCGCGAGCCGCGCCGTGCGCGACCACGAGCGGCTCGTGCTGTCCACGGCCCCGGCGGCGAGCGCCGGGCGCGCCGAGCGCGCGGAGGCCTGGCAGACGCTGAGCCAGGACGCCGACACCGTCGAGTCCGTCGTGGTGGAGGCGCTCTCCGACCGCCCGCGCGACGCCTGGCGGCTCGCCGAGGCGGCGGCCGCGGCGGCCGACGAGCACAACGAATACGCGACGTTCGCCGACGTCCTGCCCGACTGCCTCGGTTCGGCGCGGGCGTCCGGAGACCACCTGGCGATCGCGGCGATCGGCCTCCAGCTCGGCGTCGCGCTCATCGCGGCGAACGACTACCTGCCGGCGCTGCGCGTGCTGCGCGGGGCGGTGAGCGCGCCCGACATCCCCGCGAGCCTGCACGTCCGGCTGCTGTGGGCCCAGGGCAGCGCGGCGTCCTTCGCGGGCAACGACGCGGAGGCCGAGCGGCTGCTCCGCGAGGGCCTCGATCTCGAGACGGAGCGCGAGCTCCCGAGCGCCGAGCGCGTGATGGCGCTCGGCACCCTCGGGGTCCTGTGCCTGCGGCGCGACGACCTCGAGGCCGCGCGCGCGTGCAGCCGCCGCATCCACGCCCTCCCCGACGATGACGACGAGCTCTACGGCTACACCCTCATTCTGGACGCCCGCATCCACATGGCCGCCGGTGAGCTGGACGCCGCCGACGACGCCCTACGCCGCGCCCGTCGGGTCGCGGCCCGGAGCACGCGGACGCTGCGCTCGTCCGTCCTGCGCTTCGCCGGACGCCTCGCCGAACTCCGCGGAGACCTGGACGCGGCCGAGGCGTCCTACCGCGAGGGCATCGACGTGGCCTCCCGCAACGCGCTTCGACGCCCCGAGGCGGAGCTCACCCAGGCGCTCGGCGACCTCCTGGACGCCTCGGGCCGGCCCGACGAGGCGCTGGCCGCCTACCGCCGTAGCCTCTGGCTGCTGCGCGAGCTCGGCGTCGCCCACGCCCCCGGTCTGGACACCATGAAGGCGCGCGTCGCGCGTTCCAGTTGAGCTTTCGTTGATCAGTCCGGCTCACTCGGGAGTTGCCATGGCGCGATACGCGAACCCCCTCCCCCATCGGGGAGACCCCTCGCGGATCGCGTCGATCGAGGCATTCGTCACCGAACTCAGCAACCTCCGCCGGGCGGCGGCGTTCGGCACGGGCAAGGCGCGGGTCAGCATCGACGACATCGCCCGCGGCACCGGCATCCCGCGGTCGACCGTGCACGTCTACGTCAGCGGCCGCGTCCTGCCGCCGGGGGACGCGCTGTCCACGATCCTGTCCTACCTGGGCTGCGAACGCGCGGAGATCCTCGACTGGCTCAGCGCGCTGGAGGGGCTGGACGCCGGCCTCGCCCGGCGTCCGGAGCCACCCCGGCCGGACGCCCCGGCGGCCCCGACCACGACTCCGCGCCCCGGCGTCCCCCGGCAACTACCGCCGCTCAGCGCGAGCTTCGTGGGGCGGCGCGCCGAGTTGCGCGCGCTGGACGCCAACCTGGCCTCCGACGACGGCTTGGGCCGCCTCGTGGCCGTGGTCGGCGCGGGCGGCATCGGCAAGACGACGCTGGTCGCCCACTGGGCGGCCCGCCACTCGGACGCCTACCCCGACGGGACGCTGTACGTCGACCTCCGTGGCTTCTCCGGGCAGGATCCGGTGGAGGGCCAGCGCATGCTCCCGCGGCTGCTGACCGCGCTCGGGCACGATCCGACCGGCCTGCCCAGCGACCCCGAAGACCTCGGCGACATCTACCGATCGGTGCTCGCCGGCAAGCGGTGCCTGCTGATCCTCGACAACGCGCGCAGCGACCAGCAGATCGAAGTGCTGCTGCCGGACGCCGGGCCCAGCGACATCATCGTGTCGAGCCGCGACGCCCTGCACGGGCTCATCGTGCAGCACGGCGCGGCCCGCCTCTCGATCGAGCCGCTGCCCGACGAGGACGCCCGCGAGCTGTTCACCGGGCTCGGCTACGCGCCCGACCAGATCGAGGCCGTGCTCGACCTGTGCGCCGGCCACCCCCTCGCGCTCCAGGTGGCGCGCGAGCGCTCCAGCGTCCTCGGCTCGCTCGACGCCCTGATCGAGGAGGTCGACCACGGCGACCCGCTGCTCGACGTGTTCGACGCGGGCGGCTCGGGGGGCGGCGTCCGGGGCGTCGTGAGCTGGTCGTACCTCAGCCTCGAGCCGCGGACCCAGCGGTTCTTCCGCGCCCTCGGCGTGCTCGCCGGGCCGCGGATCAGCCTCGACACGGTCGCCGCGATGACGGACGCCTCCCGCGTCTCCAGCCGGCGCGAGCTCGAGACGCTGGCCCAGAGCAGCCTGCTGACCACGCTCGACGCCGAGCACTGGGCCCGCCACGACATCGTCGCCGCGCTGGCCCGCGAGCGGCTGCACGCCGAGGAGAATCCGGAGACCATCCGCGCGCTCCGCGCCCGCGTGTTCGGCTACTTCCTGGCGCTGCTCGACCAGGCCATCGAGAGCCACGACGCGATCTTCCTGCCCTGGCCCGACGACGTCCCGCGCCTCGCGCTCGAGGTCGAGCGGCACGAGGCGTGGCGCCGCGTCGGCGACGACGAGGACACGATCTTCGCCGTCGCCGTCGACGGCATCATGGACGGCCAGACCGCCGCGCTGCTCGCCATCACCGAACGCTCGCTGTGGGCGGCCGACGAGTTCCGATTGCCGATCTCGCCGCTGGCCACGGCCGTCCTGGAGCTCGCCGAGCAGTCCGGGGATCCTGTCGCGGAGGCGTCCCTCGCGCTGCGCATCGGCAACTACGAGGCCCGCCGCGGCGAGGTGTCGCGCGGGCGCGCCCTGCTGGACCGCGCCGTCGCGATCGGCGAACAGATCGGTCGGGGCGACCTGCTCGTGGCCGCCCTCAACGCGTCCGGGCTCGCGCACACGTACGCCGGGGAGTACGAGTTGGCCGAGCAGACGCTCACCGACGCCCTCGCCCGCATCGACCCCGGCCAACGCTACGAGCACGCGTCGGTGCACCTCAGCCTGGGCATCCTCGCCGACATCCGGATGCGGCCCGACGACGCCGAACGCCACTACCGCCGGGCGGCCGAGGCGTCCAGCGACGGCACCGTCCCGATCCCCGGCCTGCTCGCCCTGGTGAACCTCATCAACACCGAGGCGGACGCCGCCCGCCCCGAGCGCGTGGACGAACTCATCGAGGAGTACTCGCGCATCCCGAACGCCCTCGAGCCGAGCCGCGCGCTCGCCCCGTTCCTGCTCACCAAAGCCCTGTGGGCGGCGCGGTCGGGCAACATCCCGCTCGCGGAGGCGACGCTCGCCCAGGCGAAGGCGACGGTCGGCGACACCGAGCGCGACCCGTTCCTGCACCTGCAGGTGATCCAGCTCCAGGGCGAGATCGCCCTGTGCGACGAGGGCCGCGAGGAGGAGGCCCTGTCGTTCTTCGAGGCCGCGATCGAGCGCGCGATCGACCAGCGGCTGCCGTTCGACCGGGCGCGGCTGCTCACCAAGCGGGGCCGGGC
>CALMAD010000393.1 GCA_937859105.1 uncultured Propionibacteriaceae bacterium | reverse complement strand
AGCAATCCCGGGGGCACCGCTGCGTTCGGGGCCGGTCAGCAGCCTCAGTACCCGGAGCCGTTCGTGCCGAAGAAACTCTTCCACGGCAGATCGACCTTCGCGTCGAGGCCGACGACCTGGTACAGGTGCCGCAGCAGCGGGAACTGCTCGGCGGGGATCACCCCGCGCTCGGTGAGCCGCTCCAGCGCCTTGCCCATGACCACGATCGCGGCCGCGCCCTCCAGCGTCACGCCCGGCATCTTGGCCTTGGCTTCGGAGAACGTCAGGCCGGAGCCGACGAGACGCCCGACCCGGACGTTGCGGCCGCCCATCGAGGTGACGAAGCAGTCGCCGATGCCGGGCAGGCCCATGACGGTGCGCGGGTCGCCGCCGAAGAACTCCACCCACTGCTGCATCTCGATGGACGCCTGCCCGAACAGCGCCGCGCCGTAGTTGAAGTTCACGTACAGGTCGCCGGCCTCGTCGCCCATGGCGTCCAGCAGGCCCTGCATGAAGCCCGCGCCGAGCGCGTAGCAGTTCTTGGTGCAGGCGCAGGCCTCGACGCCGGTGAAGTCGGCGCTCGTCCAGACGTGGTAGAAGTCCGTCTCGAACTTGGACTTCCACATCTCGGCGACCTCGCGGTCCTCGCTCGTGAACACAACCGACGTGTGGCGGTGCACGGCGACCTCGCCGGCGATCGACGGGCCGGCGATCGCGCTCCAGGTGCACTGGTTGCGGACGTCCTCGGGCACCTTGTTCGCCAGGGCCTTCGGCAGGATCGTGAAGTTGCCGTCGTCGTCGGCCTGGACGCCCTTGGCGAGCGCGATGACGTTCATGCCCGGCTTGAGCAGGTGGGCGAACTGCTCGCCCGCCCAGTCGACGCCGAAGCTGTTCACACCGCTCATCACGTACTCGGCGCCCTCGAACGCCTGCTCGGCCTCTTCGAGCTGGTAAGCGGTCACGCCCTCGGGAACCTTCAGCTTCAGGTTCGGGTGGACGCCCGTCGTCTTGATGGAGTCGATGATCTCGCGGTCGAGGAACGTGCCGACGAGGCGAACCTCGCCGCCGTTGTCCGTCCACGGAGTTGCCAGGGCGGTGGCCATGATGCCGGAGCCCAGGACGACCAGGGTGCTCATCTATTCGGTTCCTTTCGGTGGGTGACAACCAGCGGCCGCGCGCGGACGCTGCGTGGGTGGAGAGTGGCGATGGCGCGGCGCGAGCGCGGGACGCCTCGCATCGATGCGCACCGGACGCTCATCCCGCCTCCTTGCAGCCCTCGCCGACCATGCAGTTTCACGCTAGTGGCTTGATCGCCAAGATGCGACGGCTCGGCGGATCAAGAGCTGCCTGACTAGGGCCGATCGCGGGTGCACGTTCTTCCAGGGGGCCCGGCGGGTGCGATCAGCAGTTCGCGACCTGGCGCTCCTCGGCGTCGACGATCTTCAGGTCGTTGCCCTGACGCTTCAGATACACGGTGCCCGCCACCGCGAACCCGGAGTTGCTGACGACCTGGTCGCCGCTCTTCAGCTGGACCGTCGTCGCGTCGATGCACGTGTCGAGCCCGACGTCGGCGCCCTTGTCGGTCGCGTCGGGGTTCGGGGTCATCTTCGCGAGCTTGATGTTGCCCCCGACCGCCTTGAGGCCCTTCGCCTTGAGCGAGGCGAACTCGTTCTGCTTGGCCGCGAGGTAGGCGTCCGCGGTCGTCGCGGTGAGCGCGGACGTGGCCTGCGAGGCGCCGCCCACCCGGTAGAGCCGGGACGCCTCGTTGAAGTACTTCTTGTAGACCGACTCCGCCTGGTCGACGAGCACTTGCTGCCGCTGCTGATCGGTGTACTGCTGGCCGGTGCAGGGGTAGGGGTCGCCGCCGCCCGCGGGGGTGCAGGTGTAGGTGGGGGAGGACCGCGGCCCGTCCGCCGTCGGGGTCGGCGTCGCGACCGGCTGCGGCGAGCAGCCGGCGAGCACGATCAGGGACGCCGCGGTCGCCGCGGCGCGGAGCGCGCGAGTTGTCTGCATCGGTAGTCCTCCCCGGGGTCCAACCCTTCCACAGCGGCCAGGCGTCGCCGCCGTGCCACGCGGGCGTCCGGGGGATGAGGGCGTCCGAGCCCTCAGGTCGGGCGCGGGGCGTACATGATCACCGCGACGCCCACCAGGCAGATCGCGGCCCCGGCGAGGTCGAACCGGTCCGGCCGGAAGCCGTCGAGGGCCATGCCCCACGCGAGCGACCCGGCGATGAAGATGCCGCCGTAGGCGGCCAGGATGCGGCCGAAGTTGGCGTCCGGCTGGAGGGTGGCGACCAGCCCGTAGACCGCCAGGGACGCCGCCCCCGCCACGACCCACGGCCAGCCGCGCTGCTCGCGGACCCCTTGCCAGACCAGCCACGCCCCGCCGATCTCGGCGAGGGCAGCGAGCAGGAACAAGGCGATCGAGCGGGCGGTGTCCATGGGGCCATCGTGCCTGGCGTCGTGAGAAGTCTCGACCTCGACTCGGGTTTGCGCGCGTCCGGTTGAACTTTCTTTCTGTACCCCGCGCGCCCCCGGAGAGGATGCCTTAGTTTGTGGCCTTATGAAACCACTAGTAATTCGAAGCGCGCTCGTCGCTTCACTCGGTGGCCTGATCTTCGGTTTCGACACCGCTGTCATCTCGGGGACGACCGAACACCTCAAGGCCTACTTCCAGCTCGACGATGCCCGTCTGGGGTGGGCCGTCGGCATGGCGCTGCTGGGCACCATCGTCGGCGCCCTCACCGCCGGAAAACCGGCCGACCGCTTCGGCCGCAAGCCGGTGCTGTTCGTCATCGGCATCCTCTATGTGGTGGGTGCTCTCGGCTCGGCGCTGTCGCACGACATCCTCGTGCTCGAGATCTTCCGGTTCCTCGGCGGCCTCGGCGTCGGTGCGGCGTCCGTGTGCGCGCCGATCTACACGGCCGAGATCGCGCCGCCGCGCGTGCGCGGCCGGCTCGTCGGCCTGGTCCAGTTCAACATCGTGCTGGGCATCCTGCTCGCCTACCTGTCGAACACGATCGTGCGCATGATCGTGACCGATCCGACGCTGGACTGGCGCTGGATGTTCGGGGTCATGGCCGTCCCGGCCGCGATCTTCCTGCTGCTGCTCTTCACCGTTCCGGAGACGCCGCGCTGGATGATGGCCCACGGGCAGGAGGAGAAGGGCCGCGCCGTCGTCGCGAAGCTGACCAACACGCCTGAAGAGGCGCAGCAGCAGATCGACGAGATCGACGCGTCCCTGGCGGCCGCCGCCAAGCTGGCCGCGGAGGGCAAGGACGTCCCGTTCTTCACGAAGGGTCACATGAAGGTCATCCTGCTGGCCTTCGCGATCGCCATGTTCAACCAGATGTCCGGCATCAACGCGATCCTGTACTACGCCCCCGTCGTGATGGAGCGCGCGGGCGCCAGCACGGACGCCGCGTTCATGATGAGCGTCGCGGTCGGCTTCATGAACCTGGTCGCGACGATGACGGCCCTGACGGTCATCGACAAGCTCGGACGCCGCCAGCTCATGATCATCGGCTCGATCGGCTACCTGATCAGCCTCGGCTTCCTGTCCGGCCTGATGTTCTACTACGAGAACGTGGTGGGCCACTTCAACTCGACCTCCAGCGTGCTCGTGCTGGTGGGCCTGCTGGTCTTCATCGCCGCGCACGCCTTCGGCCAGGGCTCGGTCATCTGGGTGTTCATCTCCGAGATCTTCCCGAACCGCATCCGCGGCCGTGGCCAGTCGCTCGGCTCGATGACGCACTGGTCGTTCGCGTGGCTGACGTCGACGTTCTTCCCGCCGATCGTCGGCACGCTCGGCGGCGGCGTCGCGTTCGGCATCTTCTTCGTCTTCATGATCGGTCAGCTGATCTGGGTCCTGCGCGTCATGCCTGAGACGAAGGGCGTCCCGCTGGAGGAGATGGAGGCCAAGCTGGGTCTGACGGACGCGTCGGTGGTGAAGCGATGAGCGGCGTGCTCTGTCTGGGCGAGGCACTCATCGACGCCGTCGACCAGAACGGCGAGGTCACCGAGATCGTCGGCGGCAGCCTGCTGAACGTGGCCGCCGGCCTCACCGCCCTCGGCCACGAGGCGACGGTGGGGTGCTGGATCGGCCAGGACGATCGGGGAGACCTGATCAAGCAGTACGCGGCCGACCGCAAGGTCGCCCTCGCCGAGGGCAGCGACGCGGCGACGAAGACCCCGGTGGCCTTCGCCAAGATCGACGCCGCCGGCCACGCCGACTACACCTTCGACCTGGAGTGGGATCTGCCGTCGCTCGACGACATTCAGGGCTACGAGCACGTCCACACGGGCAGCATCGGCGCCACGCTGGAGCCGGGCGGCACGAAGGTGGTCGCGGCCATCAAGGCGGTTACGAACGCGACGATCTCGTACGACCCGAACGCGCGTCCGGCGCTGATGGAGTCGCCGGAGCACGTGCTGGCGCGTGTCGAGGAGATCGTGGCGCTCAGCGACGTCGTGAAGGCGTCCGACGAGGATCTCGGCTGGCTCTACCCGGGCCGCAGCTACGAGGAGGTGTGCCGCGACTGGATCACCCGCGGCCCCCGCCTCATGGTGGTCACCCGGGGCCCGGACGGGGCGGCCGTGTTCGTCGCCGGTGACGACGAGTTGCACGAGATGTCGACCCTGCCCGTCGTGGTCAACGACACGGTGGGCGCGGGCGACTCGTTCATGGCCGGCTTCATCTCGGGGCTGCTCGACGAGGGGCTGCTCGGCGGTGCCGCCGAGCGCGAGGCCCTCGCGAAGGCGACCTGGGCCGACGTGGTCCCGGCCGTCGAGCGCGCGATCGGCACCTCGACGGTGACCGTCGGGCGTGCCGGCGCGTACGGCCCGTCCCACGACGAGATCGCGGAGGCGCTGGCCCGCCGCTGATCGTCGCGACTCAACCGGGTCGTCGGGCGTGTGCCCGGCGGCCCGGTTCGTCGTTCCGGGGAAGGCAGGGACGCCTCAGCCTCGGATGCCGAAGCGCTGCAGCCGCTTCCGGTCCGCCTTGGTCGCGGACGCCTGCAGCGCCAGCAGTTCGCCGTAGATGCCGCCGGAGACGGCCAGCTCGTCGGGGGTGCCGATCTCGTCGACGCGGCCGTCGCGCAGCGTGACGATGCGGTCGACCGACGAGATCGTGGAGAGCCGGTGGGCGATGATGATGCTCGTGCGGTCGGCCATCAGCTGCTCCAGCCCCTGCTGCACGAGCCGTTCCGACCGCGTGTCGAGCGCGCTGGTCGCCTCGTCGAGCACGAGCAACGGCGCGTCCTTCAGCATCGCGCGCGCCACCGCGATGCGCTGCTTCTGCCCGCCGGACAGCTTGATGCCCCGCTCGCCGATCTCGGCGTCGTAGCCGTCGGCCAGCTTCGCGATGAACCGGTGGGCGTTGGCGCGGCGCGCCACCTCTTCGATCTCGGCGTCGGTGGCCCCCGGACGCCCGTAGGCGATGTTCTCCCTGATCGTTCCGGAGAAGAGCGACGCGTCTTGGAACACCACGCCGATCTCCCCGCGGAGCAGGGCGAGCGGGGCGTCGGCGACGTCGGTGCTCCGCACGCGCACCGACCCGGCGTCGGGCGCGTAGAGCCCGAGCAGCAGGTTCACCAGCGTGGTCTTGCCGCCGCCCGACTCGCCGACGAACGCGATGCGCTCGCCGCGAGCGATCGCGAACGAGATATCGCTGAGCACCGGCACCGCGCTGTCGTAGCCGAACGTGACGTCGTCGAACTCCACCATCGGCGCGCCGGGCACGGCCGGCCAGCGGGCCGGTTCACCCGACGCCGTCGCCCCGGCCGCGGACGCCTCTGGCTCGCCGGGTGCCTCCGCCGACGCCTCTGGCTCGCCCGGTGGCGCCGCCGACGCGCCGGAAGCCGCGGCCGGCGTCCGCAGCGTGAGGGCCGCGGTGTCGTCGATGGCGGCCCGGGGTTCCGGCAGTTCCGCCATCGCCCGGAAGTAATCGCGACTACCGGTGATGGCGCGCTGTGAGGCGTCCACATAGAAACTCATGGAGGTGATCGGCGTCTTCGCCATGGCGACGAGCTGCACGAGCAGCACCATGACGCCGAGCGTGAACTCCCCGGACGCCGTGCGCGTGAAGATGATCAGATACACGCCGAAGAAGATGAGGTTCAGGGCGGCGCGACGCGCCACGTCCATCAGATGCCACCAGCGGGACTGCTCCGACGTCAGCCCGACCGTGCGCCGGTAGCGGTCGTTGAAGAGGCCCAGCTCGCGGCGCTCGGTGACGAAGCTCTTCACGACGCGGATCTGCCCGATCGCCTCGGCGAACCGGCCGCCCGCCACGTCGTACTCGTGGTTCTTGGCGCGCTCGATGGCCTGCCAGCGGCGCGACGTGAGCGTGGTGAGCCAGGCGAAGACGGGGTAGATCACGATGAGGAGCAGCGCGAGGGTCCACGAGTAGGTGGCGGTGATGCCGAGCGTCGCGACCAGCGTGACGATCATCGGCAGGAACCCGTTGCTGACCGTCTGCAGGAACTGCGTGGTCTCGGTGATCGATCGTTGCAGCCGGTTGATGACGGTGCCGGTGAGCTGGCCGTCGAAGTAGCGCTGGGGGAGGCTCAGCAGCCTGGCGTAGTACCGCGAGGACAGGATCGCCCGGAGCCGCACCGTCATCACGTCGCCCAGGTAGCCGCCCACATTGGTGAGCAGCGTGTTGGCGAGCTCGACCGCCAGCAGCCCGACCGCCAGCCACACGAGCAAGCCGACGCCGCGGCCCTGGCCCTGCGTCTGCGCGACGACCTCGTCGGTGGCCCACTTGATGATGAACGGGGTGAGCAGCGTCGTGCCCGCGACCGCCACCGACGCGAGGGCGATGCCGAGGTAGTACGGCCACAGCTCGCGGGCGGCCGAGAGGAGGCGGGAGATGCTGCGCATGCGGCACAAGGTAGCGCGGGCGTCCGACAAACCCGTGAACGTGCGCCGTTCGTTGCACGCCCTTCCCCGAGGACGCCGCCGGCGCCGGTTGCACCGGCCGCCGCTGGGCGGGGGTCAGCCCTCCTTGATCGTCAGCTGGGCGGACTTCTTGGCCGGCGCCTTCCAGGTGGCCTTCGCGACGATGCCGTGCTTGCCGTCGCCCGTCAGCTCGACGCCCATCGACTCGCTGAGCGGCTGCCCTCCGGCCGCCGAGAGCTGCTTCAGCCCCTGCGCCAGCTTCTCGCCGGTCATCCTGGAGAGGTCGAACGTCGTGGCGGAGCGGTCGGCCAGGGGGTCGCACGAGGGGCCGGTCGCGGTGGGCGCCATCATCGGGCCGCCGACCTCGAACGAGCGGGTGAAGAACGCGGGGCAGGGCTTGTCGTCCGGCCCCACCACCGTTCCGGCGTTGAAGGACGCCGCGAGTCCCGTGCCGCTGATCCCGCCCCGGGCGGGCAGCCGGACGGAGCGGGTCTGGGACAGGTCGACGGCCATCGCGGCCTCCTGCAGCAGCGTGTCGAGCGTGGCCGCCGACGAGATGTCGTCGAGCCGCTCGAAGACGTGGCCGTCGATGTCCTCCTTCGCGAAGCTCATCCCGCAGGAGACCGCGATCATGGTGTGGCCGTCCCGCAGGGACCGCGCCAGCACCTGCTTGTCTTGACAGACGTCGGGGTAGAAGGCCGCGATCGCCTTCACGTCCCAGTCGGCGGCGGGGCGCGGGATGCCCGACTGGGGCGGGTTCGAGTCGTCGGACGTCCGGGCCGAACCTCCGGACGCGACGGCGTAGACGGGCTTGCCGTCGACGAACATCGCCGCGCGGGTCGCCCGGTCGCTGAGCGACAACTCGACCGGCTTCCCGGAGCCGACCGAGCCGAACGCCCGGACGTCTGTGGTGAGCTGCTCGATCGCCCCGTCGTCGTTGCCCGCGGGCGCGCCCGCCGGCGAGGGCGCGCAGGCGCTCAGCAGCAGGGAGCCCAAAAGGAGCGCGGTTCCGGTCAGGGACGCCAGCCTGGAGCGTTTCATGGTCAGCCTTTCGACGGGGACGTGCGGGGTTGGGAGGCGCGCAGGCCTACGGCTGCATGGCGACGCGGGCGGTCTGCAGAGGGTTCTGCCACGTTGCCGTCGCGACGATGCCGTACTGAGGGTCGCCCTTGATCGTGACGCCCATCGAGTCCTCCACCGAGCGACCCTTGGCCTGCGAGAGCATCCTCATCGCGTCCGCGAATTGGGCGGCGTCGATCTTCGACAGGTCAAAGGTGGGCCTGGAGGCGTCGCCGGAGGTGGAGCACTCGAGCCCGCCCAACACGGTGCCGCCGCGCTCGCGGTGCGCCTCGAACGATCGGGCGAAGGAGATCGTGCAGGGCTTGCCGTCGGGCCCGACCCCTGTGCTGTCCAGGGTGAACGACGCGACGCGCGCGACGTTGATGCCGCCCTTCCCGGGCAGGAAGACCGTCCGAGTCTTGGAGAGGTCCCCGAGCAGGGACGCCTCCTTGAGCAACGTGCCGAGGCTGGCCTCGCTGCTGATGTCGCTCAACGCCTCCAGGGTGTGATCGCCGATGCCTCCTTGACGAGCTTCGCCGAGCAGGACACCTCGACCAGCGTCTGGCCTTGGGGCAGGGCCAGGGCCCGCACCGCCTTGCCGTCGCACGCGTCGGGGTAGAAGGCCGTGATGGCCTGGAGATTCCAGTCGCCGACGGCGCGCGGGGAGCCCCATTCGGCGGGCCGATCCGTCGTCGCCTCGACCTGGCCGTTCCGAGCCACGTAGCGGACCGCCTTGCCGTCGACGAACAGGGTGGGCTCCACCGGGGTGTTGATGAGCACGTCGACCGGCTGACCGGTCCCCGTGGACGCGAAGGCCTCGAGGCTCTTGCCGAGTTGGTCGGTGTGCGAAGGATCGGCCGGCGAGGGCGCGCAGGCGCTCAGCAGGAGGGAGCCGAGCAGGAGCGCGGTTCCGGCCAGCGACGACAGTCGTGCGGGGTGCATGGTCAACCTCTCGACAGACGCCGCCCGGCGTGCCGTGGGCGACACGTTAGCCCCCGAAGGGTGAGCAGGGGCCCCCAACGTCGCAGATCGCCGGCCACGATCGGTCGCACGACACGGGCTGAGCCACCCGGGCTGGAGCGGGCGAGTCCACTAGTCTTAGCTACCAATACAACACTTCGTGGCGCCCACCCCAGGGCGCCCCCCGGCGAGCGGTCCATGATCCGTCCGCCGCCGGACCCGCAGATCCGAAAGAGGACTCATGCTCAAGATCACCCGCGACACCAAGACCCGTGGTCAGAAGATCACGTTCACCCTTCCGGCCGACCACCCCGCCGGCGCGATCTCGGTCGTCGGCAACTTCAACGACTGGACGCCCGGCGCCAACCCGCTCGTGAAGCGCGGCAAGTCGCAGTCGACCTCGGTCGTCGTGCCGGCCGACTACATCTCCGTGTTCCGCTACCTCGGCGAGAACGGCCAGTGGTTCGACGAGCCGGAGGCGTCCTACGTCGACGAGGGCGCCAGCGTCGTCGTGCCGCAGGCCAAGCCCGCCCCGCGCACCCGCAAGCCGGCCGCCAAGAAGGTCGCCGAGAAGTCGGCCACCAAGAAGGTCGCCGAGAAGGTGGCGGAGAAGGTCACCGAGGTCGTCGAGGCCGTCGAGGACGCCGCGCAGGCCGTCGAGGAGAAGGTCGCCCCGAAGAAGGCGCCGGCCAAGCGCGCGACGAAGGCGTCCAAGGCCCCGCGCGCGACGACGGCGAAGAAGGCGGCCGCCAAGGACGCCGCCTGAGCCCACGCTTCCGGGCTAGCCTGACCCGGTGAACCATCAGGCTGCCGAACGCGTCCTGCTGGCGGTCGAACAGATCCCGGCGGGGCGCGTTGTCGCGTACGGGGACGTCGCGCGGATCGTCGGCGTCGGCCCTCGTCAGGTGGGCGCGGTCCTGCGCGAGCGCGGGCACGAGGTGGCCTGGTGGCGGGTGGTCAACGCGGCGGGCGTCCTGCCGGCCGAGATCCTCCAGCGGGCGCTGCCCCGCTGGGACGCCGAGGGCGTCCCGCTGGCGTCCGATGGGCGTGGCTGCGCGATCCGCCGCTGCCGGGCGGATCTCGAGCGGCTGGCGTCCGACTACTACGCGGCCCTGCTGGACTGGCCGGCGGGGAGCCCGGCCTGACCTGGCACCGCCCCCCTGGCTGAGGGTGCCGCCCCGCCCAACCCTGCTAGCCACGCTGCGGACGCCGCCCGCCGCGGCGCGGCGACCCTCGTCGGACGCGGAATATCCGCCTCCGTGGCATAGTTGAGTCTAGCGAACTCAACTTGATCTGAGGCGCCTCCACATCGCCTCGGAAGGAGCACTCATGGACACTGCGAAACTCACCACGAAGAGCCGGGACGCCGTCTCCGCGGCCCTTCGCTACGCCCTCACCCAGGGCAACCCGCAGGCCGAGCCCAGCCACCTGCTGCACGGCCTGCTGATGGTGCCCGATAACACGGTCGGCGCGCTGCTGTCGTCCGTCGGGGCCGACCCGGCGTCCGTCGACGCGGCCGCCCAGGCGGCCGTGGCAAAGCTGCCGCGGTCGACGGGCAGCTCGGTCAGCCAGCCCCAGCTGTCGGGGTCGTTCGCGCGCGTCCTCGCGGACGCGGAGAACCGCGCCGGCCAGATGGGCGACGAGTACGTCGCCACCGAGCACCTGCTGATCGCGCTGGCCGCGATCGAGTCGGACGCCAAGCCGATCCTCACCCGGGCGGGCGCGACGGATCAGGGGCTCACCAAGGCATTCAACGACGCCCGCGGCGACAAGCGCGTCACGAGCGAGGCCGCCGAGGGCGGCGAGTCGGCGCTGGAGAAGTACTCGGTCGACCTCACCGAGCGCGCCCGCGAGGGCAAGCTCGACCCGGTGATCGGCCGTGACTCCGAGATCCGGCGCGTCGTGCAGGTGCTGTCGCGTCGCACGAAGAACAACCCGGTCCTCATCGGCGAGCCCGGCGTCGGCAAGACGGCCGTCGTCGAGGGGCTCGCGCAGCGCGTCGTCGACGGCGACGTGCCCGAGAGCCTGAAGGGCCGCCGCGTCGTGTCGCTCGACCTGTCGAGCATGGTCGCGGGCGCGAAGTACCGCGGCGAGTTCGAGGAGCGGCTGAAGGCCGTCCTGTCGGAGATCAAGGACGCCGAGGGTCAGGTCGTCACCTTCATCGACGAGCTGCACACCGTCGTCGGGGCTGGGGCGTCCGAGGGCGCGATGGACGCCTCGAACATGCTCAAGCCCATGCTGGCCCGCGGCGAGTTGCGGATGATCGGCGCGACCACGCTCGACGAGTACCGCGAGCACATCGAGAAGGATCCGGCGCTGGAGCGCCGCTTCCAGCAGGTGTTCGTCGGCGAGCCGAGCGTGGAGGACACGATCGCGATCCTGCGCGGCCTGCGCGAGCGTTACGAGGCGCACCACAAGGTCCGCATCACCGACTCCGCGCTGGTCGCCGCCGCGCAGCTGTCGAACCGGTACATCACGAGCCGGCAGCTCCCCGACAAGGCGATCGACCTGATCGACGAGTCGGCGTCCCGGCTGCGGATGGAGATCGACTCCTCCCCGGAGGAGATCGACCAGCTGCGCCGCACGATCGACCGCATGACGATGGAGCAGTTCGCCCTCGAGAAGGAGGAGGACGCCGCGAGCACCGAGCGGCGCGCGCGGCTGGCGTCCGAGCTGGCCGATGCCCAGGAGGAACTCCGCGGACTCGAGGCGCGGTGGGAGGCCGAGAAGACGGGGCTGAACCGCGTCGGCGAGATCAAGGAGGAGATCGACCACCTGCGCGCCGAGGCCGACCGCGCGCAGCGCGACGGCGACCTGACGAAGGCGTCCGAGCTGCTGTACGGCCGCATCCCGCAGTTGGAGGCGGAACTGACGCAAGCGTCCGCGGAGGAGAAGAACGCCACGCCGATGGTCGCCGACGAGGTGAGCGCGACCGACATCGCGGAGGTCGTGTCGAACTGGACCGGCATCCCCGTCGGCAAGATGCTCCAGGGCGAGAGCGAGAAGCTGCTCGAGATGGAGCAGCGGCTCGGGTCGCGCCTCGTCGGCCAGGAGGAGGCCGTGCAGGCGGTGTCGGACGCCGTCCGGCGTAGCCGCGCCGGCATCAGCGACCCGAATCGGCCGACCGGCAGCTTCCTGTTCCTCGGCCCGACGGGCGTCGGCAAGACCGAGCTGGCGAAATCGCTGGCGGAGTTCCTCTTCGACGACGAGCGCTCGATGGTCCGCATCGACATGAGCGAGTACGGCGAGAAGCACACCGTCTCCCGCCTCGTCGGCGCGCCCCCCGGCTACATCGGCTACGAGGAGGGCGGCCAGCTCACGGAGGCCGTGCGGCGGCGTCCGTACTCGGTCGTGCTGCTCGACGAGGTCGAGAAGGCCCACCCGGACGTCTTCAACATCCTGCTGCAGGTGCTCGACGACGGCCGCCTCACCGACGGCCAGGGCCGCACGGTCGACTTCCGCAACGTGATCCTGATCATGACCTCGAACCTGGGCAGCCAGTTCCTGGCCGACCCGAAGCTCGACGAGAAGACGAAGAACGAGGCGGTGATGAACGTCGTCCGGCAGGCGTTCAAGCCGGAGTTCCTGAACCGCCTCGACGACGTCGTGATGTTCGAGCCGCTGAGCCCCGAGCACCTGACGCACATCGTCGACATCCAACTGAAGCGCCTGGCCGCCCGCCTGGCCGACCGGCGCATCACGATCGAGGTCACGCAGGCCGCGAAGGATTGGCTGGCGCTCACCGGCTACGA
>CALMAD010000392.1 GCA_937859105.1 uncultured Propionibacteriaceae bacterium | reverse complement strand
CGCAAGGCCACGAGCCCTTGCATCAACGACCCACCACACTCAACTACGAGTAGCCGTCAGATCGACGAGGCGACCGG
This sequence comes from uncultured Propionibacteriaceae bacterium, assembly GCA_937859105.1. Classification (GTDB taxonomy): domain Bacteria; phylum Actinomycetota; class Actinomycetes; order Propionibacteriales; family Propionibacteriaceae; genus Propioniciclava. Next base: position 4,810 of record CALMAD010000392.1, on the reverse strand, counting down.
CGAGTTGCTGCCTGTCCTGACGATCGTGACGGACAACGGCGGCCCGTTCCGCTCGGCAACGTTCGAACTGTTCATCATGCGCCATCCCGAACTCAAGCACGTCCGCACGAGAGTCCGAACGCCCGGGCAGAACGGGTCACGCGAACGCGGCTTCGGGACGATGAAGTACGAGTGGCTGTTCCGCGAAGAGATCGACCACGGCCTTGAGCTGGTCGAACAGATCGGCGCCTACCGGCACGACTACAACCACGTCCGCCCGCACGAAGCGATCGCCTGGAATCGTCCCGTCGACGTTTACGCCGGCCTCGCCGATCCCACCATCCCCAACTTCGAAACCGAAGAAATCCTGCCAACTACTTGACGCGAGACAACGATGGTGGCCGCCTGGTCGGGGTTCATCGCCGCCCTGTTGTTACCGACCCGTCAGACCGGGGACCTGCTGGCGGGCATGTGGCAGTTGTTGGCGGGGAGCTTCGGGGCTGTTCCGCGGATGCTGGTGTGGGACAACGAGGCAGGGATCGGGCAGCACCGACGCCTCACCGTGCCCGCGAGGGGGTTTGCTGGAACGTTGGGGACCAGGATCTACCAGACCAGCCCGAGGGACCCGGAGGCGAAGGGGGTGGTGGAGCGCGCCAACGGGTTCCTGCAGACGTCGTTCATGCCGGGCCGCGAGTTTGTCTCTCCGACCGACTTCAACACCCAGCTCGCGGACTGGTTACCGCGGGCGAATCAGCGGCTGCTGCGCCGCACCGGCGCTAGACCGGCGGACATGCTGGCGTTGGAGTCGGCGGCGATGAGCAGCCTGCCGCCGGTGGCGCCGCTGGTCGGGTCGAGTAGCCGGGTCCGGTTGGGTCGGGACTACTACGTGCGGGTCGCGGGTAACGACTACTCGGTCGACCCCACCGTGATCGGCCGGTTCGTCGACGTCGGCTGTGACCTGGACACCGTCACGGTCTCCTGCGCCGGTCAACCCGTGGCCTCCCATGAGCGGTGTTGGGACCAGCGGCGCACCCTCACCGACCCTGCCCACGTCGCGACCGCGAGAACGCTGCGTGCTGCGCACCAGGCCCAGAAGACCGCTGGCCGTGTCGATGCCCGCGGCGCGGGCGAAGACGTCGGATTCCGGCCGTTGAGCGTCTACGACGACCTGTTCGACCTACCCGGCACCGGCCCGGCGGACGTGTCGGGGGCGGTGGCCTGATGAGCATCACCGCGAGGGACCTGACCGGCGAGATCGGGTTCCTGGCCCGGGAGCTGAAGACCCCGGTGATCGCTGAAACGTTCACCGATCTGGGTGCCCGGGCCCGCGCAGAAGGCTGGTCCCACGAGGAGTACCTCGCCGCCGTCCTCGGCCGCCAGGTTGCCTCCCGCACCGCCAACGGCACCCGGCTGAGGATCTCCGCCGCTCACCTTCCAGCCGTCAAAACCGTCGAGGACTTCGTCTTCGACCACATCCCCGCCGCGTCTCGTGACCTGATCGCGCACCTGGCCACCTGCACGTTCATCCCGAAACGCGAGAACGTGGTCCTCCTCGGCCCGCCCGGCACCGGGAAGACGCATCTGGCCATCGCGTTGGGTATCAAGGCCGCCGAAGCCGCCCATCCCGTGCTGTTCGACTCCGCCACCGGCTGGATCAACCGGCTCGCCGCCGCCCACACGGCCGGCGCCCTCGAACGCGAGCTGCGCCGGCTGAAACGCTACCGCGCCTTGATCATCGACGAGGTCGGCTACCTGCCCTTCGACAGCACCGCCGCGGCCCTGTTCTTCCAGCTCATCGCCTCACGCTACGAGACCGGGACCGTGATCGTGACCTCGAACCTGCCCTTCAGCCGCTGGGGCGAAACCCTCGGCGACGACGTCGTCGCCGCCGCGACCATCGACCGCCTCGTCCACCACGCCCACGTCATCGGGCTCGACGGCGACTCCTACCGCACCCGCGGCCACCGTCGCCAACCAACCTAGTAGAATCAACAACCATGAGAGGGGTCAATATTCGATCGGCAACAGGGGGTCAGTTTTCGTCCGGCGTTGACACCCATCAGCTCAGGACACGCCCTACCCCAAAGCCCACCACCCCCAGGGACTCACACTCCTTCCGTCTCGACGAAGCGAACAGTTGAGCCAATCACGCTCATGTTTTATTCCCAACTGGTGTGCCCGGTCGGCGGCCGCGGTCTCAACCCGGGCAGTTCGCGCCCCGCAGGGTTACACAGGCCTGCCGCGGTCCCCGCGGCCAGACCGCTTTTACATCAACCTGAGGCTCAGGTGAGCTCAGGCTTCCCGAAGAGCTCCGCGTAGCCGCTCTGGAGCTGGCTGAGCACCTGGTTGAGCTGACCGCCGCTGATGGACTCCGCCAGGGTCGTCAGCACGGCGCTGGCGTCCCAGCGCGCGGTCTGCGGCGTGGTGCCCACAGCCTGGGCCAGTCGCTGGACGAACTCCTCCACCCCGAAGGCCTGGGCCTGCTGCGGCGCGTGCACCAAGGCGTCCTTGAGCTGTGCGGGCAGCTGAGAGGCGAGGTCGGATACCTCCCCTGCGGTCAGCCGTGCACCGAGCAGCCCGAGGACCGCGCGGGAAACTCGCTCGGCCTCGGCAAGGTCCTGGTACTGGCCACGCTCACGGACCATGGCCAAGAACTCGGCTCTTGACCCCTGATCTTGGACACGCTGATTCCAGCACGACGCTGGGGAAGTGAGAATCCAAGGGATGGCTAGGAAGAGCTACTGGCGCGACGTTGAAGGCGATCGCCTCCGACCTCGGGATCTCCCGGGGTGCGCTGCGGGAATGGGTCGAGAAACGCGGCTCCGGGACGACGACCGCCGGCACGTCGTCGATGCCCGCGACGGTTCGGGCGGAGTCGCAGGCGGCGAAGGTCGTCCGGTTGGAGGCCGAGAACGCGAGGCTGGAAGCGGAGAAGGTCAAGCTCGAGACGGAGCGGGACATCCTCCGTCAGGCCGCGAAGTATTTCGCGGGGGAGACGAACTGGTGAACCGCTTCCAGTTCGTCGAGGACCACAAGGACGCCTACGGCGTGAAGCGGTTGTGTGAGGTCGCCGAGGTCGCGAGATCGTCGTTCTACGCATGGCTGGACTCTGCCCCGCGGCGGGTCGAGAGGGCCGCCCAGGACGCTGCCCTCGCGGCGCGGATCCGGGTGCTGCAGGACCCCGCGCAGGGCGGTGACCGCGCCTACGGGGCACCGCGCATCACCGCGGACCTCAACGATGGCGTCCCCGCCGCCGAGCGGGTCAATCACAAGCGCGTCGCCCGGGTGATGCGGCAACACCAGCTCGCGGGGATCCGGTTGCGCCGACGCGTGAAGACCACCATCCCGGACCAGTCCGGACGCCGCTTCCCCGACCTCATCGGGCGAGACTTCAGCATCGGGGAACCGAACCGCCGGTATGTCGGCGACATCACCTACCTCCCGATCGCGGACGGCTCGAACCTCTACCTCGCGACCTGCATCGACCTCGGCTCCCGCAAGCTCGCTGGTTGGCAGATTGCCGATCACATGCGCACCGAGCTCGTCGAGGATGCCCTGCGCGCCGCGGCCCGTGACCGCGGGTCGCTGGCCGGCGCGATCTTTCACAGCGACCACGGCAGCGTCTACGCCTCGAAGGCCTACGCAGCTCTCTGCGAGGCCCTGCAGGTGACCCAGTCCATGGGTGCCGTGGGCACGAGTGCCGACAACTCGCTGGCGGAGAGCGTCAATGCCGCGCTCAAGCGGGAGCTCCTCGAAGGTGCTGCGGCGTTCCCGGACCAGGCCACCGCCCACCGGGCCGTGTTCCGGTGGGCGAGCCGCTACAACACCCGCCGACGCCACTCCGCGATTGGTCACATCACCCCGAACAACTACGAGAAAGCCCACGAAACCGCGACATCAGCTACCCGCGCGGAAGCGGCATAACCGAACCGACACCGTGTCCACGATCGCGGGTCAAGGCCCGAGTTCCGTCGGCAGGCCGTCGACTTGTACGAGTCCAGCCCGGATGCCACGTTGAAGGGCATCGCCGCCGATCTGGGGGTGTCCCGGGGAACGTTGGCGGACTGGGTGAGGGCGTTCGGGACAGGTTCGACGGCTGCGCCACCAGAACACTCCTCCAGCGGCGCGAAACCGGCCGGTACCGAGTCCGCGGCGGTGAGGATCGCCCGGTTGGAGGCGGAGAACGCCCGGCTACGGGCCGACAAGGTCAAGGTCGAGACCGAGCGGGACATCCTGCGGAAAGCGGCCAAGCATTTCGCTGGGGAGACGAACTGGTGAACCGCTTCCAGTTCGTCGCCGACCACCAGCACGCCTTCGAGGTGAAGCGGTTGTGCCAGGCTGTGGAGGTCTCCCGGTCATCGTTCTACGCCTGGTGCGCCGCCGCACCGGCCCGGGCCGAACGGGTCGTGGCCGATGCCGAGCTCGCCGAACGGATCCGGACCGTCCAGGACCCGAAGACCGGTGGTGACCCCGCCTACGGGGCACCCAGGGTGACCGCTGAACTCAACGACGGCGTGCCGGCCGAGGACCGGGTCAACCACAAGCGGGTCGCCCGGGTGATGCGCCACCACGGGCTGGCCGGGATCCGGCTCCGCCGCCGGGTCCGGACCACGCTGCCCGAGCCAGCCGACCAGAAGTACCCCGACCTGCTCAGGCGGGACTTCACCGCAGAGCGGCCCAACACCATCTACGTCGGCGACATCACCTACCTGCCGCTGCCTGAGGGCCGCAATCTGTACCTGGCCACCGTGATCGACTGTTTCTCCCGCAAACTCGCCGGCTGGGCGATCGCCGACCACATGCGCACCGAACTCGTCGAAGACGCACTCAA
>CALMAD010000391.1 GCA_937859105.1 uncultured Propionibacteriaceae bacterium | reverse complement strand
GCGGGGACGCCTCCGACGGGCTGCCGGGCGTCAAGGGCATCGGCGAGAAGACCGCGGCGTCCCTGCTGGCCGCGCACGGCGACCTGGCCGGCATCGTGGACGCCGCCCCGACCCTCACGCCCGCGGTGTCGCGGGCGCTGGCGGCGAACGTCGACTATCTGGGCGCGGCGTCCGAGGTCGTGGCGTGCGTGCGCGACGTCGCCCTGCCCGATCTCGACCTGACGCGGCCGCGCGCCCCCCGCGATCCCGAGCGGTTCGCGGCCCTCGCCGACGAACTGAACCTCGGCGGCAGCGCCGAGCGGATCGTCGCGGCGCTGGCCCGCTGAGCGCGGCCCCCGAGTGTGGCCCCGGACGCGGCCACTGAGCGCGGACACTGAGCGCGGCCCCTGAGTGTGGCCCCGGACGCGGCCACTGGGCGCGGGCGTCCGAGGGGGACGGCGTCCCCTCAGCGGCCCGGACGCAGCACGTACACGGCGGCCCCGGCCAGCAGATTCGAGATGTGGCCCTGCATGTGCAGCCGGCGTCCGCGCAGGGTGTAGGAGTATTTGCGCTCCACGACGAAGCCGAGCTGGTCGAAGAGCTCTTCGAGGTCGAGCAGCGTGGTGTGGCGGATGTTGGGGGTGTCGTACCAGCTGTACGGCAGTTCCTTCGACATCGGCATGTGCCCGCCGAGGAGGCGAAGCCGGTGGCCCCACCAGCCGAAGTTCGGCACCGACACGACCATCAGGTTGGCGATCCGCCCCATGTGCTCGAGCACGTGGGCGGGCCGCTGGATGGTCTGCAGCGTCCGCGACAGAACGCACACGTCGTAGCTGTTGTCGGAGAACTGGTCGAGCTGCCGGTCCAGATCCAGCTCGATCACCGGGACGCCCCGGCGGATCGCCCGCACCACCTTCTGCGGGTCGATCTCGACGCCGGTGCCCGTGCAGTCGCGCTCCGCCATGAGGTACGACAGGAGCGTTCCCGTGCCGCAGCCGAGATCGAGCACGCGCGAGGACGCCGGAATCTGCGCCGCGACCAGGCCGAGGTCGACGCGGAGATCGCGCGCGGGGCGTCCGTTGCGGGCGCTGGGGTGCGCGGAGAAGTCGTTCACAGCCCCACCTCCAGGGCGCGGTCGAGGTAGGCGCGGACGGTGGCGTGGTAGTCGTCGTTGTCCAGCAGGAACGAGTCGTGCCCCCACGGCGAGCTCAGCTCGCGGAAGGTGACGGGCAGGCGTCCGCGCTCCAGGTGCCGGACGATCCGCCGGCTGTGCTCGGTGTCGAAGCGCCAGTCGCTGTCGAAGGAGAGCACGAGGTACTTCACCGGGTCTGGCCGGACGCGGGGCGGCGTCTCGGCGAACGGGTCGAAGTAGTCCATCGAGCGGGTCAGGTACAGGTACGACAAGGCGTCGAACCGGGCGAGGAACGCCTGCCCCTGGTGGTCGAGGTAGCTCTCGACCGCGAAGTCGATGCCGAAGCCCGGCTTGCGGACCTGCTGCTGGTAGGTCCGGCCGAACTTCTCGTCGAGCGCGTCCTCCGACATGTAGGTGATGTGGGCCATCATGCGCGCGATCGCGAGGCCGACGTCGGGGCTCGTGCCCTCGGCGGCGTAGCGGCCGTCGCGGAAGTCGGGGTCGTCGACGATCGCCCGCCGTGCGACCGCCGAGAACGCGATGTTCTGGGCCGTCAGCCGGCTGGACGCGGCGACGATGATCGCGTTGGCCAGCTCCTCGGGGTAGCGCAGCGACCAGTCGAGCACCTGCATGCCGCCCATCGAGCCGCCGATCGCGGCCAGCAGCTTGCCGACGCCCAGATGCCGGGCCAGCGCCCGGTGGACGTTCACGAAGTCCTCCATGAGCACCAGCGGGAAGTCGAGCCCGTACGGCTCGCCCGTGTCGGGACGCGGCGACGACGGCCCCGTCGTCCCCTGGCAGCCGCCGAGCAGGTTGCTGCAGATGACGAAGAACCGGTCGGTGTCCAGCGGTTTGCCCGGGCCGATCAGCGTGTCCCACCACCCCGGACGCTTGTCGCCCTCGTGGAAGCCGGCCGCGTGGGCGTCCCCGGTGAGGGCGTGGCATACCAACACGGCGTTGCTCGCGTCCGCGTTGAGCGTGCCGTACGTCTCGTAGGCGACGTCGACCGGCCCCAGCGCGCGTCCGGACGCCAGCCGCAGCGGCTCATCCTCGGTGAACAGCCGGACGACCTCGGTGCGGGTCACGCCGAGGGAGCCGGTGCGCTCAGCGCTCAATGCGTCGCCGCCAGCGCCTGATCCAGGTCGGCGATCAGGTCGTCGGAGTTCTCGATGCCGATCGACAGCCGGACGCCCTCGGGCGCGACACCGGCGGCCACCAGCTCCTCTTCGGTGAGCTGGGAGTGGGTCGTCGTCGCGTTGTGGATGGCGAGGCTTTTCGCGTCCCCGATGTTCGCCAAGTGGCTGAACAGCCCGAGGCTCTCGATGAACGTCGACCCGGCGGCGCGGCCGGCCTTGAGCCCGAACGACACGAGGCCGCCGAACCCGTTGCCGTCCAGGATGCGCGCCGCCGTCTCGTGGTAGCGGTCACCCTCGAGCCCGGGGTAGTTCACCCAGGCGACGTCGGGGTGGTCCTGCAGGTAGCGGGCCACCGACAGCGCGTTGCTACTGTGCCGCTCCATGCGCAGGTGCAGCGTCTCCAGGCCCACGCAGAACTGGAAGGCGCTCTCGGGGGCGATCGTCGCCCCCGTGTTGCGCATGAGCACGGTGCGGGCCCGGGTGATGTAGGCGGCCGGGCCGGCCGCGTCCGTCCAGACCGTCTCGTGATAGGCATGGTCGGGGCTGGTGAGGTTCGGGAACCGCTCGGCGTTGGCCAGCCAGTCGAAGGTGCCCGAGTCGACGATGATGCCGCCCATGTGCGTGCCGTGGCCGCCCATGTACTTCGTCGCCGCGTGCACCGCGACGTCGGCACCGTGGTCGAACACGCGGCACAGGTACGGCGTCGGCACGGTGTTGTCGACGACGAGCGGCAGGCCGTGGGCGTGGGCGGCGTCGGCCCAGGCGTCCAGGTCCCACACGTTCAGGGCCGGGTTGCCGAGACTCTCGCCGAAGACGAGCTTCGTGCGGCCGTCCACGACGGCGTCCAGGGCCGCCGGGTCGTCGGGATCGACGAACCGGCACTCGATGCCGAACTGCGGGAGCGTGTGCGCGAAGAGCGCGAACGTGCCGCCGTAGAGCTTGCTGCAGGCGACGAAGTTGTCGCCGGCGCCGCACAAGTTCTCGACGGCGTACGTGACGGCGGCCGCTCCGGTCGCCGTCGCGAGGGACGCGATGCCGCCTTCGAGCTGCGTGACGCGGTCTTCGAAGATGGCCTGGGTGGGGTTCGTGATGCGCGTGTAGATGTTGCCCGGGACGCGCAGCGCGAACACGTCGGCCGCGTGCTGGGTGTTGTCGAACGTGTACGACGTCGTGTTGTAGATCGGGACGGCCCGCGCCCGGGTGGTCGGATCGGATTGCTCCTGGCCCGCGTGAACCGCCAGCGTCTCGATGCGGTACTCCATGACTCCCCTTGTCGTCGTTCCCCGGCCGCGGCTGGGTTGCCCGCCCCGGCGACGACCTAGGTTAGGCGACCTCAGGCGGCCGTCGTGGCGGTCTTGCCGGCGATTCCGCCGAGCGGGAACGTCGCGATCGTCTCGTAGCGGTGGCCCTTGTCGTGCAGGTGGGACTCGATGAGCTGCAGTTCGGTCGCCTGCCAGGACGCCTCCTCGAACGCGTCCAGGATGCCGATCCACTTCGTCGCGTTGAACGGCTGCCGCGTGCGCGCCACCGTCAGGTGCGGGAAGAACTTCGCCCCGTCGACCGGGATGCCCGCCCGGTCGGCCGCGTTGCGACACCGGGTCGCCAGCGCGCTGACCTCGGAGCGGCCGTGGGTCACGCCGAACCACAGTGTGCGCGCCGCGGCGACGTACGGAAAGCTGCCCCCGCCGCCGAGGCGCACCTCGAACGGGTCGGTGCGCGCGGCCGCGTCGGAGAGCGACTCTTCGAGTCGTTCGAGGTTGCGGCTGGGCACGTCGGCCATGAACGCGGTCGTGACGTGCCAGGACTCGGTGCGCGTCCACGCGAGTCGGTTGTCGGCGTCGCGCCGAGGCTGAAGAAAATCGTCCACGGCCGCGACGACGTCGGGCGGCGGGACGATGGCGGTGAACATACGGGCTCCCATGGGCCCGATGGTAAGACTGAACGGCGTGGAACAATAGCCGGGCACGACGAAAGGGTGACGATGGGCGTTCTGGAGAACCGACTGCACGACGACATGGTGGCGGCGATGAAGGCGGGTGACCGGTCCACGACGACCACGCTGCGCATGGCGATCGGCGCGCTGAAGAACGAGAAGGTGGCCGGCAAGGCGGCCCGCGACCTGAGCGAGGCCGACGAGATCGCCGTGCTGACGCGCGAGGTCAACCGCCGGCGGGATTCGGCGGAGGCCTACACCGCGGGCAACCGCCCCGAGCTCGCGGAGAAGGAGACGGCGGAGGCCGAGCTGATCGGCCGGTACCTGCCGGCGCCGCTCACCGAGGCGGAGTTGGACGCCCTGGTGGCCGAGGAGGTCGCCGCAGCCGAGGCGTCCGCGGCGGCGAAGCCGACCATGAAGCAGATGGGCCAGATCATCAGGGCCGTCAACGGGCGGGCTCAGGGCCGCGCCCAGGGCGGCGAGATCGCGGCCAAGGTGCGGGCAGCGCTGGGCTGACGCGGCGTCCGAGAGTGCGGGGGGCACGTCTCCCCGCCCCAGGAC
>CALMAD010000390.1 GCA_937859105.1 uncultured Propionibacteriaceae bacterium | reverse complement strand
GACCTGGCCATGCTCCGGTGGGCCGGCCGCGGGCTCGTCACCGCCGACGCGCACCGCACCCTGCGGGAGGAGTTCGACACCGTGGGCAGCAACGCCGACTCCGGCGTCGGGCGGGCGATCCTCGCGTTGCTGGGGCGCTGAGAACGCGGGGCGCGCGGGCGCGCGGAGGGCCGTCCGGTGCACGGGGAGTGTCCGGACGCGCCGATATCTCCACTCCCGCGTGGAGGTAGCGAAATCTGACAAGGTAGGGGGAACGGTCGAGGAGGTTTCGTGAGCGTCGTCGTGGCCTACAAGTGGGCGGCCAACCCCGCCGAGGCGTCCGCGCGCGCGGACGGACGGGTGGACTTCTCCCGAGCCCGGCCCACCGTCAGCGAAGACGATCCGGTCGCGATCGAACTCGGGCGCGAACTCGGCGACGCCGGCGGCGTCCCCGTCGTCGGCATCACCGCTGGGACGCCGGCCGTCGCGACACCCATGGCGACGAAGGCGGCGCTGGCCCGCGGGCTGGACCGGATCGTGCTGGCGACGGACGCCGACGCGGCGTCCTGGCACGCGACGCAGACCGCCCAGGTGCTCGCGGCCCTCGTCGGGCGCGTGGGCGACGCGACGCTCGTGCTGACGGGGTCGGCGTCCATCGACGAGAACGCGGGGGTGGTGCCCGCGCTGATCGCCGGGTTCCTCGGCTGGCCGTGCCTGCTCGGGGTGCTGGACGCCGAGGCGACGGCGTCAGGGTGGGCGTTCACGCTGGCCGGGCGGAGGGTCGAGATCGACGGGCCGGCGGTGGCGTCGGTGGCCAGTTCGGCACGCGCGGTCGTCGCGCCGGGGATGCGGGACGTGCTCGCGGCGGGCAGGCGTCCGGTGGAATCCGTCGACGCTGGAGCGTTGGGGCTGCGCGGGGCCGCGAGCGCCTCCGCGGAGGGCGCGGACGTCCCCGTCGTCGCGGACGTCGCCGACCTGCGCGTGGTCGGGCGCAGGCGTCCGGAGGCGCGGGCGCGCAAGCGGGTCGTGTTCAGCGGCGACACCGCGCCCGGCGAGCTGGTGGACGCGCTGCGGGCCGAGGGCGTCCGGGGGGCGGGGCGATGACCTGGATCGTCACGACGAGCGCGCGGTATTCCTCCCTGCTGGACGCCGGCGGCCGGCTGGGCGACGGCGTCCGGGTGGTCGGGGTCGGCGAGGTGCCGGGGGCGGACGTCCGGATCGAGGTGCCCCAGGGCGTCCCGGTCGAGGCGCTGGCCGCGCGGGTGGCGACCGCCGTGTCGGCGCAGAGCGGCGAGCACGTGCTGCTGCCCGACCTGCCGGCCGAACGGGTGCTCGCCGGGGCGATCGCGGCGCGGCTGGGGGCGCCGTTGGTGCGGGCGACGAAGGTGTGCCCGACGGGAGCGCTCGTGGCGCGGTACGGCGGGTTGAGCCTGGAGACGGTGACGACGGACGGCGTCCTGGTGGCGCTCATGGAGGGCGGCGAGGAGGTCGAGGGCGACCCGACCCACGCGACGCAGCGGACCGACGCGACCGAGCTCCCGCAGCACCCGCCGGCCCGAGAGATCGCGCTCGACAACGAACCGAGCCCAGCGGCGTCCCCCGACCTGGGCGCCGCGGAGCGCATCGTGACCGCCGGCCGCGGCTTCCGCACCGCCGACGACCTGGCGCTCGCACGCAGCCTCGCCGGGGCGCTCGGGGCCGAACTCGCCGGCACGCGTCCGCTGACCGAGGCTGCCGGTTGGCTTCCGCGGGCGTCCTGCGTGGGGCTGTCGGGCCACAAGGTCGCCCCCGCCCTCTACGTGGCCGTCGGGGTGTCGGGGCAACTGCATCACCTGGCGGGCTGCTCGGACGCCGACCTGCTGGTCGCCATCAACTCCGACCCCGACGCGCCGATCTTCGCCCACGCCGACTACGGGATCGTGGGCGACCTGTACCGCGTGCTCCCCGCGCTGACCGCCGCCCTCCGAGACGGCCTGTAAACGAGTTCGGCGCCCCGGTCGGCTCAGGCGCCCCCGGTCGGCTCAGGCGCCCCCGGCCGGCTCAGGCGCCCCCGGTCGGCCCGGTCAGTTCGCGCGCCCCCGTCGTCTCGGGCCCGTCCACACCCGCAGCGTCGCTGCGCCGCGGAATGCTTCGTTCTGCTTCCAAAACGGAAGCAAAACCAGAGCGTCCGCAACGCGGGTACGCACCAGCCCGCGCAGGACCGAGCGGGCGGACGGCCGGTAGGCAGGGGCGGGCGACCGGACGACCGGACGACCGGACGGGCGGGCCCGCTCAGCCGTAGCCGAGCTCGTCCAGCCGGTCGTCCTCGATGCCGAAGTAGTGGGCGATCTCGTGGACGACCGTGACGTTCACCTCGTCCACAACGTCCTCGAGCGAATCGCAGATGGCGAGGGTCGGGTTCCGAAAGATGCGGATGCGGTCGGGCAACACACCCATGTAGGACGAGTCCCGCTCGGTGATGGGGACCCCCTCGTACAGACCGAGCAGGGTCGGCTGGTCGGGCGGGGCATCGTCCTCGACGAGGATCACGCAGTTCTCGAGCAGGCCGAACAGCTCGTCGGGGATCTCGTCGATCGCCTGCTGCACGAGCGCGTCGAACTGATCGTCGGGGACGTCGATGGCCATACGGAAACCGTAGTCGCCGACCGCGGCGGTCAGCCGGACAGCTTCGCGTGGCGCGCGTGCGCCTTCTCCAGCAGGTACAGGACGCCGTCTTCGTCGAGCTCGTCGCGATAGCGCGGGGCCAGGGTGTCGAGCTTGGACTCCTCCTCGACCATGCGTGCGTAGATCTCGGCGCGCTCTTCATCGCCCACGTCGTACGCGACCGCCAGGTACTCCTTGGCGTGACGCCGGACGCCGTGCACCAGCGTCTTCGCGCGGCCCGCCGGGCTGAGGAGCGAGGCGACCACCGTGAGAGCCAGGACGCCGATGATCACCGTCAGGCTGAGCCCGGTCGTGATCTCCACCACGTTGACGTGCTCGCCGTCGTTGATGAACGGGACGTTGTTCTCGTGCAACGCGTGCAGGATCAGCTTGACGCCGATGAATCCCAGGATCGTGGCGAGCCCGTACTTGAGGTAGATGAGGCGGTCGAGCAGCCCGTCGATCAGGAAGTACAGCTGCCGCAGGCCCAGCAGGCTGAACGCGGTCGCCGTGAACACCAGGAACACGTTCGTCGTCAACCCGTAGATCGCGGGGACGGAGTCGAGCGCGAACAGGATGTCCGTTCCGCCGATCGCGACCATCACGAGCAGCATCGGGGTGAGGACGCGGCGTCCGTTCTCGTAGGTGAACAGCTTGTCGCCGTCGTAGTGGTTCGAGGTGCGGAGGAAGCGCTTCGCGATCCGGATCATCACGTTGTCGGCGCTGCTGCCCTCGTCCTCGGGGACCAGGAGCTTGCCCGCCGTCACCAGCAGGATGATGCCGAAGATGTAGAAGATCCACGCGAAGCTGTTGATCAGGGCGGCACCGAGCGCGATGAACACGCTGCGCGCGATCAACGCGAACGCGATGCCGAACAAGAGGACCTTCTGCTGGTCCTTCCGGGGCACCGCGAAGCTGCTCATGATGATGAGGAATACGAACAGGTTGTCGACGCTGAGCGCCTTCTCCGTCACGTACCCGGCGAAGTACTCGGTGCCCATTTGTGCGCCGCCGAAAACCCACACGCCGACACCGAACAGCAACGCGATCCCGACGTAGATCGCCGACCAGATCGCCGATTCCCGCAGGGTCGGCTCGTGGGCCTGGCGGACGTGGAAGAAGAAGTCGAAGCCCAACAGGCCGACGATGCCAACGATCGTGGCGATCCAAACGAACGTGGGGACGACCACCAGCGCTCCTTTCGAGATAGGTCAAGCGGACGCCGACGGCCCTCCCTCGCCACCTCACGGCGGCCGGGAAGGCGGTCCAGCGACCGCTGGCTTCAGGTCGAAGGCGCAGCGGAATAACGCAATGCTAACGTCACGAAATCGAGATACGCAACCTGGCAAGCCCACCAACTAGCTCGCGAGCGCCCAGCCTGGATCCCACGGTTCGCAGGCACACGGGCAGTCGTCCACGCACCACTTCGACTCGTCGCACTCCAGGGGGCACTCACAGATCGGCTCCGGTTCGTTCACCCGCGCGGCCCTCACGCGCTCGCGGGCTGCCCGCACTCGGGCGCGAACCTCCTCCACGGCGCGGGCCAGCGCCTCCCGGACCTCCTCCCCCGTGGGATGCCGTTCCGCCC
>CALMAD010000389.1 GCA_937859105.1 uncultured Propionibacteriaceae bacterium | reverse complement strand
GACGACGAAGTTCTCCACGACGACGCCGCTGACGGTCGACCTGAAGCCCGCGAACCCCGCGGCGCGCTGGGGCAATTCGTAGTCGTCCACGGGGCCTGTCGCACGACGGAGACCGTCGGGGGGCGCCGCTAGGCTGGTCCGCATGACCGATTCCCCGCGCACCGCCTGGGCCTATGGCCTGGCGACCCTCACGCTCGACGGCGGCGTCCTCGACGTCTGGTACCCCGATCCGCAACTCGGCGCGAGCGACGGCTCGCCGGCGCCCGCGTCCCTGACGGCCGCGGCGTCCGACGACGAGGTGCGTCGGGTGCGCACCGAGGTCGTACTCACCGAGATCGACCTCGACGCCGCGCCCGCCGGCCCGGCCGACGCCTACCTGCGGCTCCACCTGCTGTCGGCGCGCGTGTGCCAGCCGCGCACGATCAACCTCGACGGGGTGTTCGGCGTGCTGCCGAATGTGGTGTGGACGTCGGCGGGCCCCTGCGCGGTCGACGGCTTCGAGGAGGTGCGGGCCGCGCTCCGCGCCGCCCGCGGGCACGTGACGGTCTTCGGGGTCGACAAGTTCCCCCGCATGGTCGACTACGTCGTGCCGTCGGGGGTGCGCATCGGGGACGCCGACCGCGTCCGGCTGGGCGCCCACCTGGCGTCCGGCACGACCGTGATGCACGAGGGTTTCGTGAACTTCAACGCCGGCACGCTCGGCACCTCGATGGTCGAGGGGCGCATCTCGGCGGGCGTCGTCGTCGGCGACGGGTCCGACATCGGCGGCGGGGCGTCCATCATGGGCACCCTGTCGGGCGGCGGCAAGCAGCAGGTGTCGATCGGCGAGCGCTGCCTGCTCGGCGCCGAGGCCGGCATCGGCATCTCGCTCGGCGATGACTGCGTGGTGGAGGCGGGCCTGTACGTGACGGCCGGCACGAAGGTGACGCTGCCGGGCGGCGAGGTCGTGAAGGCGGCGACGCTGTCGGGCACGCCGGGGCTGCTCTTCCTGCGCAACTCGGTGACCGGCGCGGTGGAGGTCCGGCCGCGGAAGGGCCACTCGGTCGAGCTCAACGCCGCGCTGCACGCGAACTGAGGATGGCTCGTCGCCGCCGGCGGCCCTGGTGGGTCGCGATCGTCCTCGTGCTGCTGCTCGCCCTGGGTGCCGGGGCGGCGGTCGTCTACTACACGGCGACCAAGCAGCCCGGGCCGTGGGCCGAGCGCTGCTCGGCACTCGTGCTCGGCGACAGCGCCGAGATCGACCTCGAGCAGTCCCGCAACGCGTCGATCATCTCGGGCGTCGCGGCGCGCCGCGGGCTGCCGCCGCGGGCCGTGACGATCGCGCTGGCGACGGCCTTTCAGGAGTCGGGGATTCGCAACCTCTCCTACGGCGACCGCGACTCGATCGGCATCTTCCAGCAACGGCCGTCGCAGGCGTGGGGCACGCGGGCCCAGATCATGGATCCGTATTACGCCTCCCGCGCCTTCTACGCCGCGCTCGCGCAGGTGAACAACTGGCAGAACGCCGACGTCGGCGACGTCGCGCAGAAGGTGCAGCGCAGCGGCTACCCCGACGCGTACGACAAGCACGTCGCGAAGTCGAAGCTGCTGGCCAGCTCGCTGAGCGGCGAGACGCCGGCGTCCTTCAGTTGCGTGGTGCGCGGCCTGCCCGCCGGCAACCCGGGCGGGCTCGTGACGTTCTTCGGGCAGACCCTGCCCACGAGCGACGAGGTCTCGCGGTCGGGCACCACGGTGACCGTGCGCACGGCGTCCACGAAGAACGCCTGGCAGGCCGCCAGCATCGCGGTCGCGAACGCCAAGACGTACGGCGTCCGGTCGGTGTCGGTGGGCGACCGCACCTGGCAGCCGTCGGCGACGATCATGCCGCGCTGGTCGGGCACCTCGGCCACCACGGCGTCCACCGTGGTGATCGAGCTGGCCTGAGCGCCGGCCGGGCGCTCAGGCCTCCCGCAGGCGCTCGGACGCCGCGGCGATGCGCTCGTCGGTGGCGGTGAGCGCCAGGCGGACGTGCTGCGCGCCCTTCGGGCC
>CALMAD010000388.1 GCA_937859105.1 uncultured Propionibacteriaceae bacterium | reverse complement strand
CCCATGCCCGGCTCGGTGAGGAGGTACCGGGGGTGCGACGGGTCGGGCTCGAGCTTGCGGCGCAGCTGGGTCATGTAGAGGCGCAGGTTGGACGGCTGGTTCAGGTAGGCCGACCCCCACACCTCCTCCAGCAGGAACCGCTGGCTCAGCAGCTTGCCCGGCTGCCACAGCAGCACCTCCAGCAGGTGCCACTCGGTCGGCGTGAGCCGGACGGCCTCCTCGATCCCGGACGCCGCGTCCACCCGGACGACCCGATGGTCGGCCAGGTCCACCCGGACGCCGCCGAACTCGACCACGGGGTCGTCGGCGGCGTCCGCGCCCGCCGAGCGCCGCGTGATCGCGCGGATGCGGGCCATCAGCTCCTCCATGCCGAACGGTTTGGTGACGTAGTCGTCGGCGCCGGCGTCCAGGGCTTCGACCTTGTCCGAGCCGCCGGTGCGCCCGGAGAGCACGATGATCGGGACGTCGGTCCAGCCGCGCAGGCCCGCGATGACGTCCATGCCCGACAGCCCGGGCATCCCGAGATCGAGGATCACCAGGTCGGGGACCTGCCCGGACGCCTCCCGCAAGGCATCCTCGCCCGAGAGCGCCGTCGCGACGTCGTAGCCGCGCGCGGCCAGGTTGATCCGCAGCGCCCGGACGAGCTGCGGGTCGTCGCCGACCACCAGGACGCGCGTCATCCGTCCTCCCGTTCCCGCTGGCCGGGCGTCCCCGGGCCGGTGGGCCCGGCGTCCGCCATCGGCAGCGTGAGCACCAGCGTCGCCCCGCCCCCCGGCGTGGAACGCGCGACGAGCGTGCCGCCCATCGCCTCGGCGAGCCCCTTCGACACGGCGAGCCCGAGACCCAGGCCGGTGCGCGAGGCGTCCGCGTCGCCCGCGTGCTGAAACGCGGCGAACGGACGCGCCCGCTGCTCGGCGTCCAGGCCGGGGCCGTGGTCGGCGACGCGCAACTCGACGCCGCGCGGCGTCGCCGCGGCGCTCACGGTCGGCGGGACGCCGGAGCGGCCGTGCGTGAGAGCATTGCCGGCCAGGTTGGAGACGATCCGCTTGACGAGGCCGGCGTCCGCGCGGACGGGCGGGACCGTGTCGGGGATGTCGATCCGGACCTCGCGCCCGGCGTCGCCCAACTCGTCCAGCGCCGGCGGGACGACCTCGTCGAGCCACACGTCGTCGGCGTTCGGCTTGAGCGCCCCGGTCTGCAGGCGGGAGAGATCCAGCAGGTCGTCGACGATGCCGGCCAGCCGCCGCAGCGAGTCGTCGGCCGTGGCCAGCAGCTCGGCGCGTTCGGCGTCCGACCAGCCGATCTGGGGGTTCCGCAGGCTCTCCACCGCCGCGGACGCCGACGCCAACGGGCGCCGCAGGTCGTGCCCGACCGCCAGCAGCAGCGACTCGCGCAGCCGGTCGGTCGCCTTGAGCCGCTCGGCGGCCTCGGCCGCGCGCGCGAGCCGGTCGCGTTCGAGCAGGCTCGCGGCCTGCGCCGCGAACGCCCGCAGGACGAGCTGATCGGACGCCCCCAGCGTCCGCCCCGCCAGGGCGAGCCGTTGGCCGGGGCCGGCGTCCACGCAGACGTCGGCCAGCGCGGGCGTCGTCGGCGCCTCCGGGCCGACCGACCCCAGCACCAGCCACGCGCCCTCGCCGGCGTTGCGCCGGCTGAGCAGCGCCGCCGACGTCATACCGAAGGACGCCCGCGCCTGCTCGAGCATCGTCGGCAGCGCCTCCGCCCCCTGCAGGGCCGAGTCGGCCAGGGCGGCCAGCGTGCGCGCCTCCGTGGACGCCCGCGTCGCCTCGGACGCCTCCCGCGCCGCCCGGTTCACGACCGCGCTCACGATGACGCCGACCCCGACGAAGAGGCCCACCGTGAGCACGTTGTGGGGCTCGCCGATCGCGAGGCTGTGGTAGGGCGGGATAAAGAAGTAGTTCAGCAGCGCCGACCCGACCAGCGCGCTCACGAGCGCCGAGACGAGCCCGCCGACCAGGGTCGCGAGCACCATCGCCAGCAGCAGTGCGAGGGTGGTCGCGGGCAGCCCCAGCCAGTCGCCGTTCAGCTGGGCCGCGAACGTCACGGCCGCCGGCAGCCCGACGCCGAGCGCCAGCCCGGACGCCACTTGCCCCG
>CALMAD010000387.1 GCA_937859105.1 uncultured Propionibacteriaceae bacterium | reverse complement strand
GCCCGAGGCCTGCACGCGCCCGTGGACGCGTTGGTGCGGTGGCTAGCGGAGGGAGTCCTCCGTCACGGCGCCGGGATGGGGAATCGCGGAGTCGTCCCCGGACGCCGCCGCCGGCGTCGCGTAGCGCGGCCCGTCGCCGAGGCCGTCGTCGGGCCCGCCCGCGAAGTCGCCGGCGGTGAGCATCCGCTGGTCGATCCGCATCTGGTAGAACGACCGCCACACGAAGAACATCGAGGCCAGGAAGAACACCAGGGCCAGCACGTGCACGAGCGTGGCGTTGCCGCTCGCCGTCAGCGAGACGGCGAGTTCGACCGCCAGCAGGCCGAACAGGGTCGTGAACTTGATGACCGGGTTCAGGGCCACCGAGCTCGTGTCCTTGTACGGGTCGCCGACCGTGTCGCCGACGATGGACGCGTCGTGCAGTTCGGTGCCCTTGGCGTCCAGGTCGACCTCGACGATCTTCTTCGCGTTGTCCCACGCGCCGCCGGCGTTCGCCATGAAGATCGCCTGGTAGAGGCCGAACAGCGCGATCGAGATCAGGTAGCCGATGAAGAAGTACGGCTCCACGAACGCGAAGCTCAGCGTGGCGAAGAAGATGCCCAGGAAGATGTTGAGCATGCCGCGCTGCGCGTACTGCGTGCAGATCTCCACGACCCGGCGGCTGTCGGCCACCGACGCCTTCGTGGCCCCCATGTCGAGCTTGATGTTGTCCTTGATGAACTCCACCGCGCGGAACGAGCCCGTCGTCACGGCCTGCATCGAGGCGCCCGTGAACCAGTAGATGATCGCGCCGCCGGTGATGAGGCCGAGCAGGAACGGCGCGTGCAGCAGCGACAGGTTCGCGATCGCGGCCTGGTCGGTGAGCCCGGCCGTCAGGCCGACGATGATCGAGAAGATCATCGTGGTCGCGCCGACGACCGCCGTGCCGATGAGCACGGGCTTGGCGGTCGCCTTGAACGTGTTGCCGGCGCCGTCGTTCTCCTCCAGGAGGCGCTTCGCGCGATCCCAGTTCACGTCGAAGCCGTTGTCGCGGCGGATCTCGTCGTCGACGCCCTCGAGCTCCTCGATCGTGGAGAGCTCGTAGACCGACTGCGCGTTGTCGGTGACCGGGCCATAGGAGTCGACCGCGATCGTCACCGGGCCCATGCCCAGGAAGCCGAACGCGACCAGGCCGAACGCGAACACGGCCGGGGCGACCATCATCGCGCCGAGGCCGAGCGTCGAGATGAAGTACGCCACCCCCATGAGGCCGATGATCGCCAGGCCCAGCCAGTAGGCGCTGAAGTTGCCCGCGACCAGGCCGGAGAGGATGTCGAGGGACGCCCCGCCCTGGTTGGCCGACTTCACGACCTCCTCGACGTGCCGGCTCTTCACCGACGTGAAGACCTTCACGAGCTCGGGGATCAACGCGCCGGCCAGCGTGCCGCACGAGATGATCGTGGCGAGCTTCCACCAGAGGCTGTCGCCGCCGTCGACCGCGAGGATCGTCGCGTTGGACGGGCCGATCAGGAAGTACGAGGTGAGGTAGGACAGGGCGATCGAGGTGAGCGAGGTGATCCACACCAGGTTGGTGAGCGGACGCTCGAAGTCCATCTCGTCGGCGTCCGCGTAGCGCGCCTTGGTGATGGCCGCGTTGGCCCCGTAGGAGAGGCCGGACGCGATGACCATAATCGCTCGGATGAAGAAGATCCAGACCAGCAGCGTCGACTGCAGGACGGGGTTGGTGGCCGGCACGGCCAGCATCACGAACGTGACCAGGGCCACGCCGGTGACGCCGTAGGTCTCGAAGCCGTCGGCCGACGGGCCGACCGAGTCGCCCGCGTTGTCGCCGGTGCAGTCGGCGATGACGCCGGGGTTGCGGGCGTCGTCCTCCTTGATCTTGAAGACGATCTTCATGAGGTCGGAGCCGACGTCGGCGATCTTGGTGAAGATGCCGCCGGCGATGCGCAGGGCGGAGGCGCCGCGGCCCTCGCCGATCGCGAACCCGATGAAGCACGAGCCGGCGATCTCGCCGGGCAGGAACAGCAGGATCACCAGCATCATGAAGAGCTCGACCGAGATCAGCATCATGCCGACGCTCATGCCCGAGCGCATCGGGATGTCGTGGCACGCGTACGGCTTGCCGCGCAGCGAGGCGAACGCCGTGCGGCTGTTCGCGAACGTGTTCACCCGGATGCCGTACCAGGCGATCGCGTAGCTGCCGGCCATGCCGATCAGGGAGAACGCCAAGATGATGAAGACCTGCCCCCAGCCGGAGCCGGCGAGGAACTTGAAGTAGACGAAGATGACCGTGCCGATGAAGACCCACAGCAGCAGCAGGAACTTGCCCTGCTGCTCCAGATACGCCTTACACGTCTCGTAGATGAGTTCGGAGATCTCCCGCATGGACGCGTGCACCGGCAGCCGCTTCAGCTGCAGGTAGGTCGCCAGGCCGAAGATCAGGCCGGCCGCGCACACGATGAGGCCGAGCAGAAGCAGGACGCGGCCGCTGACGGCCCCGTTGAAGAACATCGCGTCGCCGAGGTTCGGCAGGTGGATGTTCGCCTCGCCGCCCCCGTGCCCGGACGCCGGGGTGGCGGGAGTACCGGAGCAGGCCGCCAAGGGGATGGCCGATGCTGCCGCGAGGAATGCCTTGACCCGGCCGCGCATCCGTGCGGGCGCCCGATCGGCGATGGGTTGCTGCGTTGTCACTATTCGTCCTTGATAGGAGTGCTTGAGACGGCCCTGGTTCGGCGCTTCCGCGGCTGAGCCCAGAGTCGGCTTCACGATAAACGCCGAGGGGTGTTCGCCACCCTCGCATCGCGATCCTGAGACTGTCTTGACCACGAGTAGTTCGGTCTTCATCCAACGCGCGCTCGCGGGCCGGCGCGGTCGCCCGCACGCGCGGGGTCGCG
>CALMAD010000386.1 GCA_937859105.1 uncultured Propionibacteriaceae bacterium | reverse complement strand
TGGCCCAGGCGTCCGGACGCCGGCCCACGCCGTGTCCCGGGGGTGCACCCGACGCCGATTCGTGCCTGTTCGCGACACCCGTTCGGGGCCGGGCGCCGGACGCCGCGGACGGGGTGTCCGGCCCGACGGCGTCCCGTCTCCCGGACGCCCGCTCAGAGCGTCGGCAGCAGCTTGGACAGCTCCATGGGCGTGACCTGGCGCATGTACTCCTCGTACTCGGAGCGCTTGTTCCGCAGGACGAAGTCGAACACGTGCTCCCCGAGCGTGTCGGCGACGAGCTCGGAGTTCTCCATCGCCCGGACGGCCGCGTCGAGGTTCCTCGGCAGGGGCTTGATGCCGAGCGCCTGCCGCTGGCGGTCGGTGAGGGACCACACGTCGTCTTCAGCGGGCTCGGGCAGGGGCAACTCCTGCTCGATGCCCGACAGGCCGGCGGTCAGGATCAGCGCGAACGACAGGTACGGGTTCGCCGAGCTGTCCATCGAGCGCAACTCGACGCGGGCGGAACTCGGCTTGTTCGGCTTGTACATCGGGACGCGGACCATCGCCGAGCGGTTGTTCTGGCCCCAGCAGATGTAGGACGGCGCCTCGCCGCCGTACGCGAGGCGCTTGTAGCTGTTGACGAACGGGTTCGTCACCGCACTGATCTCGGGGGCGTGGTGCAGCAGGCCCGCGATGAAGTGCCGGCCGGTCTTGGAGAGCTGGTACTCCGACGAGGCGTCGTAGAAGGCGTTCGAGTCGCCCTCGAACAGCGACACGTGCGTGTGCATGCCCGAGCCGGGCGCGGTCGACAGCGGCTTCGGCATGAACGACGCGAAGAGGTTTTGCATGACCGCCACCTCTTTGATGACGACCCGAAACGTCATGATGTTGTCGGCCATGGACAAGGCGTCCGCGTAGCGCAGGTCGATCTCCTGCTGCCCGGGCCCGCCCTCGTGGTGGCTGAACTCGACCGAGATGCCCATCTGCTCGAGCATCGTGATCGCCTTGCGCCGGAAGTCGGTGCCGGCCATCGAGGTCGTGTGGTCGAAGTAGCCCGACGTGTCGACCGGCGTCGGCGACTCCCCCGGCACGATCGGCTGGTTGAACAGGTAGAACTCGATCTCGGGGTGCGTGTAGAACGTGAAGCCCATGTCGGCGGCCTTGCGCATCGCGCGCTTCAGCACGTACCGGGGGTCGGAGTACGACGGCGAGCCGTCGGGCAGGCGGATGTCGCAGAACATCCGCGCCGTGCCCTGCGTCGTGCCGCGCCACGGCAGCAACTGGAACGTCGCGGGGTCGGGATGAGCGACCATGTCCGCCTCGTACACCCGCGCGAACCCCTGGATCGCGGAGCCGTCGAAGCCGATGCCCTCGCTGAACGCGCCCTCCAGTTCGGCCGGCGCGATGGCGACCGACTTGAGATAACCCAGAACGTCGGTGAACCAGAGCCGAACAAAGCGGATGTCGCGCTCCTCCATGGAGCGCAAGACGAACTCGGTCTGCTTATCCATGAACCCATTCTTGTGGGCACGTGTTACACGCGGGTTACATTCGTCTTCCGCTCCTGACACCGTCTTGGTGAAGTCACAGGCTTCACTTCGACGCCGTGAAGCGGACGCCTTCCGCGGCGGCTTCCCAGTCGCACGGCTCTTGGCCGCCCTAATGAAGAAAAACGCTTCACTTCGCGAAAATGAAGCTATGCTCTACTCATGGCTTTCGTCGCCTCCTCGTGCGTCGCGCTCCTCGGCGACCTCGTCTCGTCACGCGCCGCCGCCGACCGGCGCGCGCTGCACGACGAGTTGGTCGCCGCCCTGGAGCTGCAGAACGCCGCGCTCACACCCCTGCACCCGCTGCGCGTCACGGTCGGCGACGAGTTCCAGGGCGTCTTCGCCACGCTCGGCGGCGCGCTCGGGGCGGCCTACGGCGTCCGGCTGGCGCTGGCGGAGGCGTCCGACGTGCGGTTCGGGTTCGGGCGGGGCCGCGTCGAAACGGTGGACGCCGCCGCCGGCATCCAGGACGGTTCGGCCTGGTGGGCGGCCCGCGACGCGATCGTCGCGGTGGAGGCGCTGGCCGGCCAGGCGGCGCAGGCGTCCCGTCGCATGCTCGTGCGGTCGGCCCCGGACGAGCCCTCCCCGGCCCCGGAATTGTCAGCCGCGCTCGCTAGCGTGGACGCCATGATGGCCCGGCTCGACCACCGTTCGCTCCGCATCCTGGCGGGGCTGCTGCGCGGCGTGACGCAGCGCGACCTCGCCGCGGCCGAGGGCGTGTCGGCGTCCGCGGTCTCGCAGCGGGTGCGGCGCGAGTCGCTCGAGGTGCTCGCCGGCGCGCTCACCGACCTGGGGAGGGCCGCGTGAGCTGGCTCGCGATGCTCGTGCTCGGCCTCGGGGTGGCCGATCTGGTGGGGGGCGCCGTCACGCGGGCGCGGTGGGCGCCGCAGGCGTCCGGGGCTGCGGCGATGGCGCTGGTCTTCGGGCTGGGTCACCTCTGGGCGGGGCCCGCGCCGGCGGCCGCCTGGCTGGCGCTGGCGGCGTGCCTGGCCTGCCTGCAACTCTGGCGCACGCACGCCCCCCGGGCCGAGCTCGGCGTCGGCCACGCGCGGGCCGCGCTGGGCGCGGCCGGGGCGACGGCGGTGTTGGTGCTGGCGGCGTCCGGGCTGGCCGGGCCGGTGGCGGGCCCGCTGGCCGGCTGGCTGGCCTGGCTCCAGGTGCCCGGCCTCGCCGGGCGCGCGCCGACGACCGCGCTGGCCCTCGGGGCGTGGGGCCTCTTCCACCTCTCGTCGGCCAACCACGTCGTCCGGGCGGTGCTGGTCGCCGTGGGCGCGACGCCCACGCGCGGGGCGACGGGGGCGTCCGGGGGCACCCCGCTGGTCCGGCCGGCGCAGCGGCTGCGCGGGGGGCGGCTGCTGGGCCCGATGGAGCGCCTGCTCATCTTCGGGCTGACGCTCGCCGGCAACCTGGAGGCGGCGGCGCTCGTCATCGCGGCGAAGGGCCTGCTGCGCTTCCCCGAGCTGCAGGCGGTCGCGCGCAGCGAGACCCCGCTGGGGCAGCCGCCGTCGACGGTCGACGAGGTGACCGAGTACTTCCTGGTCGGCAGCTTCACGAGCTGGCTGATCGCCCTCGGCTCGACGCTGCTCGTCTGAGCCGGCCCGCTCAGCCGCCGAACGGCCCGACGCCGTCGCGGTCGTCGGCGGAGTCGCCCTCGTCGTCGTCGTGGTAGCGCGGGTCGTTGTCCCATTCCTCATTGCGCTCGGCGACCTTCTCCAGGGCGTGGGACGCCTCCTCGCGCGTGGCGTACGGCCCGAGCCGATCCTCGGCCTTGCAGCCGTCGCGGGCCTCCACGGCGTGATGCTTCAGGCAGTAGTACCACTCTGGGTCAGACATGCGGGCTCCTTCGCTCGAACGGCGCCGGCAACGGCGTCCGGACCCATCGAACTATGATCGGACGGTGACGATCAAGCCCTACCCCATCAGCCCGCGCCGGCCGGTCCCGGCGTCCATCCCGCGCCCCGACTACGTCGACAAGCGCGGCCCCGAGCGCTACCGGGGCCCGAACGTGCAGCCGCCCGAGATCATCGAGGCGATGCGCGAGTCAGGGCAGATCGCGCGCGCCGCCATGCTGGCCGCCGCCGACGCGATCGCGCCGGGCGTCACGACCGATGAGTTGGACGCCGTCGCGCACGAGTACATGTGCGACCACGGCGCCTACCCGAGCTCGCTCGGCTACCGGGGCTTCCCGAAGTCCATCTGCACGAGCGTCAACGAGGTCATCTGCCACGGCATCCCCGACGGCCGCCCGTTGGAGGACGGCGACATGGTCAAGATCGACGTCACCGCGTTCAAGAACGGCGTCCACGGCGACAACTGCGGGACCTTCTTCTGCGGCGAGCCCGACGAGGCGTCCAAACTGCTCGCCGAGCGCACGCGCGAGGCGATGAACCGCGGCATCAAGGCGGTGCGTCCGGGGCGGCAGATCAACGTGATCGGCCGGGTCATCGAGGCGTACGCGAAGCGGTTCGGCTACGGGGTCGTCCGCGACTACACGGGCCACGGCGTCCACACGGCGTTCCACTCGGGGCTGGTGATCCCGCACTACGACCAGCCGGCGTTCGACACGGTCATGGAGGTCGGCATGACCTTCACGATCGAGCCGATGCTGACCCTCGGCGACTACCACTCGCACGTGTGGGACGACGACTGGACCGTCGTCACCAACGACGGCTCCCGCTGCGCGCAGTGGGAGCAGACGATGGTCGTCACGCCCCGGGGTGCCGAGATCCTGACGACGGACGCCGCCTGACGAGGCGGACCGCCGACGGACTCGCCGCACCCGCGGCGTCCGTCGGCGCTTGTCAGCGCGGGAAGAGGGGACGAGCCAGCCTGTAAGCCGGATTCTGTGGCCCCCGAGGGGGCCGGCGACCATCCATCTGCGACGGCTGTTGCCAGCCGCCTTCGATCCACCGGCCGTGGGCCGGCGATGTCGTGCGACCTACCCGGACGCCTCGCGCGGGCTGCGCTCGGACGGCGTCCGCGAGCCCGAAGGCCCTTCTTGGTCTTGCTCCGGGTGGGGTTTACCGAGCCGCCCCCGTCGCCGGGGGCGCTGGTGGTCTCTTACACCACCGTTTCACCCTGACCCTGGCGGCCGGCGGTTGCCCGCCGCGTTCCAGGGCGGTCTGTTCTCTGTGGCACTGTCCCGCGGGTTGCCCCGGGTGGGCGTTACCCACCACCCTGCCCTGTGGAGTCCGGACTTTCCTCGACGCTCGCGCGCCGCGGCCGCCCGGCTGACTCGTCCAGCCGGACAGTCTACCCGCTGCCGGGCCTCAGTCGGTCTCGGTGACGTAGTCCCATGCCGCGGCGGCGTGCGACCCGGCCGGGTAGAACCGCAGCAGCCCCTCGCCCGCCGGCACGCTGCCGACGAGGCGTAGCTCCACGCGCTCCCCCGGTCGCACGACCCCGGACATCGCCCGCCCGGACGTCGTCAGCCGCCGGATCCCACCCTGATGGTCGAGCACGTCGAACGTGGCGCGCCTCAGGTCGACGCTCCCGGACGCCTCCGACAAGGTCACCCCGAACGTCACCTCGACCCGCTCGGCGCCCACCTTCGTGCCCGGCGGGTACGAAGGGCCCTCCACGTCCACGCGGACGTGGCCCCCGTCCGTCCGGACGACCACCGGGCTGCCCGGGTACGACATCGCCGGGGACGCCGTGCTCCCCGTCGCCGCGGCACCGGGCGTCGGCGACGGCAGGAACGTCGGCCAGTCCCCCAGCCCGTCGGCCGAGGACGCCGGCCGCGGCGTCCCCGTGCACCCGACCAGCATCAGGACGCCGCCCAGC
>CALMAD010000385.1 GCA_937859105.1 uncultured Propionibacteriaceae bacterium | reverse complement strand
CCGCGATGCTGACGTAGCCGACAGCGAGCTCGGTGCCCATGAGGACCTCCTACGAAGTTGGGGCCGCCCATCTGGGAATGGGCAGGCCGCGGGCACGGAGCCAATCGATAGTTCCGGCGCGGGTCATGCGCCGGTAGCCGCCCAGACGGGCACCAGGGTCGATGAGGACCTTCGGCGCAGACGGCTCGAACGGGGACCCGGGATAGGTCCGGATCGGCTCCCAGTTGCGCCAGGTGCCGCCCCCCGCGCGAACGACGTACCGGTTGAGGGACCAGACCGCGTTCAGCACGTCGATCTGCACGCGCTCCAGGAGCGGGATGTAGTCCGGGTTGAGAGCACGGGAAAGGCCGCTGGTCTCGTCCTCGAGGAGGGCGAGGACCAGCGCCCAGAGATCCCGCATGGTGAGCCGGTCGGTGCGGTCACCGAGCCAGCGGAGCCTCAGCCCGTACCGGATCAGATCGGCCTCGACCGCGTGGGGGTGCTCCGCGATCAGCTCTCGGAGCCGTCGGATTCCCCCGGCGTCACCCCCGCCGACGCGAACCAGACCTTGAGGATCTTCGTGAGGGCCTTCTGCCCGACCCTGCGTAGGCGGGTCTCGGACTCCGGATCCGCGCAGATCGTGGAGAGGACCGGACGCGGGTCCTCGTCGGCCTGCTCCGCGAGCGCAAAGTAGTCGTCGAGGCTGAACGCGTTGACGTTCTTCAAGGCGATGACGGTGCCTGCGACGCGGGCGATGAACGGCTTTTCCCATTCGGCGAGTTCGTCGTCGGTGATCTCCAGGTCGACGGCCAGGGGCGTGGTCATGGTGTCGGTCACGGGGTCACCGGCTTGGTCTCGTCGTACCAGACGAAGAACGAGGACCGGCTCTTCGCGTCCTTGAACTTCGAGTTCTTGAATAGCTGCAGCGTCACCGTGTGGGTCAGCGCGTCGCCCTTGTTGAACTGCACGCTGCCGGGGTTCTTGACCTGGCCGTCGACGATCAGGCGGCCGTTGCCGTTGACGCCGGCCAGCTCGAGGAACCAGAAGCGCCGCTCGGACAGCTCGCCGGCCCAGGCGACCTTGAACCCGTTGGTGGTCTCGACGACGGAGTCCGCGCCGTAGATGACACCGGCCTGCTCTTCGTTCCAGCCGAAGACCGGGATCTCGAGGGTCGCGTCGGCGCCCTGGAGGACCTGGATGACCGGGTCCAGGTTCCAGTCCTTCTTGGTCTCGGAGTCGAGTTCGCAGGTGAGGGTGGGGCCCTCGTCGCCGACGAAGCCGCCGTCGATCGGGGTCCCGGTCGGCGCGGTGAACGCGTCGGTCGGGATGGTGGAGGAGGTGATCGGCAAGCTGTAGAAGTAGCCGATCGATTCGTCGTCGTGCCCGCGCTGTGGCGCGCCCGTGGCGATGGTCGTCACACTCATAGTTGGTCCTTTCAGACGTGGTGGAGGATCTGCACGCAGAGCGGATCCGTGGTGGTCAGCACCAGCGGCGCGCCGTCGATGCTGGAGTCGGCTCCCTGGACGTCCAGGGAGCACGACGAAATGAAGAACCCCACCGGGTTGGTGGGGCTGGGTTGCTGCCTGTAGCCCTCGAGGCGGGCAGTGGTTCGGGCAACGATCGCGTCGAGCTCACGCGCCTGGGCGACGCTGGGTGCCCAGGCCTCGGTCGCGAGCCGCGGGTACCACAGCGCCCGGCGGCGCCAGGGGCCACCCAGACACATGATCCGGACGAATCGGCCCTGCAGGTTTGCCACGCCGGCGGGCCGTTTCGGGCCGACGTCGGCAGCGATACCTTCCTCGGCGAGGTCGTCGAGGATCCGTGTCCGCCAGAGGGCGAGGAGGTCAGGCGCTCTTGGGATCGGGATCCGCATCGCGGCGCCCCCGTCGACGGCTGGTCGCCGGGGGTTCCTCGACGACGGGCTCCGGCTCGGCGACGGGCTCGGGTGGGGCGTCGACGATTCGGGCCTTCCCGACCTGGGCTAAGTGACGGGCGACGTCCGCCGCGACCTGCGCCGACTCTCCCGTCTCGGTGATGATGTGCACCGTACGCATACGGGCTCCTTCCATTGCTAGATGCCGCCGAGCGCTCGCACGACGGCCAGGTCCTCGTAGTTCGCCCGGTAGGCATCCGGGGTTGTCGGGACGACGACGAACCGGGCACGGTTCCGGCCGGCGCCCGGCTTGACCGCGAACCCCGGCCCCGCAGCCGCCGCGACCTGCTCGGCGACTTCGCGCGTATACGCGGTGACGCCGGGCGAGGTGCGAAGTTCCTTGAAAGCGCCGGGGTTGAATCGCAGTCGGCTCATCCGGTTCTCCTGACGAGGTTGATGACGGTGCCGAGCGGCCACGCCCCGCCTTCGCCGTCCTGCTCCCAGACCAGGCCGTCGATGGTCCACTGGTCGTGGGCCGTCGACGGCACGTGTTTGCCGGCGAACAGCAACTGGCAGTGGGACGTGACGGTGTCGTCGGTGGCCTGCCCGGCCTCGGTTGAGGCCCCCGGCGAGACCTCCGAGGCGACCAGCGACCGGGGGGTGCCGAAGGCGCGCTCTGTGGTCTCGCCGAGGGAGTCCGTGACCCAGCCCGTGCAGGGCCGTTGGGTGACCGGCTTCATGACCGGTCACCGGCGCCGATCCGGTACCGCTCGACGGTCTCGGCCCAGCGTTGCGTGACGCCACCGGCCGCGGCCGAGGTGATGCTGAACGGGCCGGTGGACTGGTAGACGCCGAGGGCTTCGGCGACGTGGACGGCGCGCTCGAGGACGACGTCGACGATCGCACCAGGGATCTCGGACCAGCCGTGGGTGTAGGTGACCAGCACCGGGATGCCGGCGGGCCAGCCGGCGCGGCGGGTCAGGATCCCGAGGCGGGTGTCGAGGAGGAGCGCGGCGCCGGGTGCCGTGTCGGCGGTCTCGGTCGTGTCGGCGATCGCCACGGAGGCCTGCGACACGGGCCGCGCCGGAAGGAGCAGCTCGGGTGAGCCGTCCCCCCGGAGTAGGACCTGGTCGTCGACCACTTCGTGGACTGGGTATCCGACGGCGTCGGCGAAGGCGTCACTCGCCCTTCGGAGCGCCAGCGTTACGCGCGGGTCGTTTTCGGGGAGCCCGAGGAGCAGTGCCAGGTGCTCCGGGGTCGCCAGCGTCGGGTTCGGCATCGTCGGCCACCTCCTCTGCCTCGGGCTCGGGGGCCTCCGCCTGCACGCCGAGCCCGGGCGTCTCCCCGACCGGCAGGACGCCGAGGCGCTCGGCATCCTCCGGTCGGTAGCGGATGCCGTCGACGACGACCATCACCAGCTCGTCACTCATGGCCTAGCCGCCAGCAACGAGGTCGGCGATCGCCAGGTGCCCAGGGGCCCGGAACATCTGCATGGCGCGGGTCTCCGCGCGCACGTAGTTCAAGTTCCTCTGCGCGTAGTCCTTGTGCTGGTTGAACACGAGGATCTCGATCGGCGACCTGGTCAGGAAGTGGATCGTCTTGAAGTTGCCCAAGAGGGCCTTGCCGATCGGGACGGCGTTGCAGCCGATGCGCGGCACCGCCCACGCCGTCGCCGGGGAGACCCCGAACGGGCCGCCGCCGAGGTAGCGGCCCTCGCCGTCCTTGAGGAGGTCCCAGGCCTCGTCATCGGCAGGATTCAGCAACACGGCCTGCACGCTCGCGCCGACGTTGCGGAGCTTCGTGATCGTCTTCCGGATCGTGGTGGGCATGTCGGTGGCGAAGGCCTGCTGCTGCACGCCGGTGATGTTGAACAGGCCCTTGGGCTCGATGCCGACGCCGGTGCCGTTGAGGAGCTTGTCCTGGATCCGGTCGTGCAGGTTCGCGGTCAGGTTCGAGTCGATCAGCGCCTTGATCGCGCCATCGTCCTCGAGTTCCTGGTTCGTGACCTCCATGCCGTCGGCGTAGTCGGCGACCTTGGCCTCGGCCGGGGCGAACGTCAGCGTCGAGAGCGGCTTGACGCCTCCGGTGGTGCCGGTGCCGGCGTTGTCCTTCGCCTCAGCGACGATCGCGGCGTTGTTCGTCACGGCGATCAGCTGCCGGTAGGGCAGGTAGCTCTTGCCGGTGGTGCCGGTGGTGATGAGGTCCATCAGGGTGCGCGGCGGCCGGTACGTGAGGTCGTCGGTCCACTCGGGCAGCACGCCCTCGACGCCGGTCGCCTCGCGGTTGATCGTGGCGGCCATCCGGATGCTGATCGGGGTGCCGTCCGCGATGCCGTGGGGGTGCTGCGACTGGAAGTCGCGGTACCCGGCCGACGCGACGAAGCGTTCGCCGAGGGTGCGGCCGGTCGGCCGGTCGGTGGGCTGCTCGGGCTCGTGGACCTCCACGGTGGGGATCTGGGCGAGCGCGGCGTTCGCGGCGTCCTGCTGTGCGAGGAGCGCGGTGAGGCGCTTGTGTTCCTCGGCGATCTCGATGGCGCGCTGCGCGCCCGCCTCGTCGAGGCCGCCTGCGGCGGCTGCCTTGGCGACAAGCTCGTCGCGCTCCTGGAGGAGCTTGGCGAGCAGTTCCTTGAGATTCATGCGGTTCTGTCCTTTCAGGTCAGAGGCTGGTCAGCAGCGCGAGGGCGCCCTGCTGGTGGTGGTTGGGCCCGGCCGGTTGGTCGGGCTCGGGGTCGGGCTGCGCCTGGGCGGGCAGCGGAGGTCGGATCTCCGCCTCGGGCGGGGATGGGGCTCTGCGGGCCTTCACGCGCCGGAACTGGGCGTGGGCGACCGCGGGTAGGGACTCGTCCCACTCGTCGGCAAGACCGGCCGCCACGGCCTCCGCGGCGGTGTACCAGGTCTCGGCGCGCATCGTGGCGCGCCACTGCTCGCGGTCGCCGCCGGCGCGGCGGGCGTAGGCGTCGGCGTAGGAGTCCGACAGCTTGTCGAGGATCTCCGCGGATTCCCGCATCGTGTCGGCGTCGCCCCAGGCGAACCCGGAGGCGTCGTGGATCATCATCATCGACGACGGCGCCATCGTGATGTGGTCGCCGGCCATCGCGATCAGCGACGCGGCCGACGCGGCCAGGCCCTCGACGACGACGTCGACGCGAGCTTGGTGTCGGCGCAGGACGTTGGCGATCGCGACACCGTCCCAGGCATCGCCGCCCGGCGAGTTGAGGTGGAGCGTGATCCGGCCGACGTCCAGGTCGGCGACCTGCTCGGCGAACTCGCGGGCGGTGGTGCCCCAGTAACCGATCTCGTCGAAGATGTAGACGTCGGCCTCGCCGGCGGTCTCCCCATCGGGGAGGCGTGCTTCGATCCGGCACCAGTCCGGCCGGATCTGGACCGTGGCGTCTCGCAGATGCGTGGGCACTAGATGGGCCCCCTTTCATGTTCGGTGATCTCGCCGAAGCTCTGGACGGGGCCGTTGGCGCCGGCGTGGTTCTGTGACCCGGAGTCGGTCGGCGATGCCTGCCCGCCCTCCAGGACGTTGAGCGGGACGATCAGCTCGTCGGTGCCCTCGAGGTGCGGCAGGTTCAGCCGCGCCCGGGCCTCGGCACGAGTCATGATCGGGCCGCCCGTCATGGTCTGCAGGACCTGGGCCTGCTCGATCAGCGATCCGTTGATGGCCGCCTCCCGTGACAGCTCGAGGTAGAGACCGGGCCGGCCCGGGTCAAGCGTGTTGGCGACGCGGGCAACGGCCTGCTCGAGGCGCGTGATCTTCGGCCCTAGCGTCGGGCCGAACAGCATCGACCGCAGCGCCGCCATGTTCGAGAAGTTCCCTGGGCGGATGCCAAGAAGTTCGGGCGGGATGCCGTAGGCGCCCGCGACCTCGGTATCGGTCCATTGCCGGCCCTCGATGTCCCGGGCGTCGCGGGGGTTCAGCTGGGGCGCGGCCTGGTACTCCAGCCCGTCTTCGAGGATCGGGGTACCCCGCCGGCCCTCCTGCCACGCCTTCCAGGAGATCTCGAACCGCTCGCGCGTCT
The DNA here is from genome assembly GCA_937859105.1 of uncultured Propionibacteriaceae bacterium. Classification (GTDB taxonomy): domain Bacteria; phylum Actinomycetota; class Actinomycetes; order Propionibacteriales; family Propionibacteriaceae; genus Propioniciclava. The sequence goes on along the minus strand of CALMAD010000385.1, from coordinate 4,576 downwards.
TCGTGTCCCTGAAGGTCTTCGGGTGCTTCAGTAGCCCGCCGAACCGTGGGGCGGTGTCCCACTGGCGCTTGCGCCACTTCACCGATTCGCGGGCCTCGTCGAGGATCTCGGCGAGCGTGATCAGCGGCGAGATGCCGCCGGCGGCGATGTCGGACCAGCCCCAGTCGATGATCAGCGGGGCCTCGGTGAGGTCGATGTCCGGCTGGTCGGGCGGGGTCAGCAACAACACCTTGACGGGTCGGCCGATCGCGTCGGACTTGATGGTCCAGAGCCGTGGGGGGAGCCGGATGATCTGGTCGCCGTCGACGATCGCGGCGTAGCGGTCCCACAGCATCCAGTCGATGACCATGGCCTCGAGAAGCGCGGCCCCACCGATCAGCGGTGCGGGGTGGCGGAGCAGCTGCTCCGCGCGGGACCCCTGGACGCGCTGCCGGTCGGTGTCGGAGACTCGCTCGAACGCGTGCCAGGGCAGCTGGGAGATCTGCTCGGCGATGAACCCGACGACCTTCCGGAGGCTGGGCTGCGCCCGCCACAGCCGCAGCGGGTCCCGCTCGGCCGGCGCCCACTGCTCGATCGGGATCGGGGCATCTGGGCTCTTCCACACGCTGCCCCCAGCGCGCTGCAGGGTGAGCCCCATCAGAGGACCTGCACCAGCATGATCCGGGCCTTCGGCACGATCAGCACGCCGGGAACGTCGTCGACGGCGCCGTCGTCGATCGTTTCCGCGTCGAGGATCCGCAGACAGCCGCGGGCCCAGGGCCAGCCGAGCCGCCCGCGGATCGCGGACCCATCAACCAGGTTGATGACGATCTTGTGGCCGGTGTACAGCAGCATCTCGTGTTCTCCATCTCTCACACGACCAGGAGGCCGTGGTGTTCGTCGTAGGCGGACTCCTCGACGGCGGTGCCGATCGCCTCGGACATCGCGTTGCACAGCGCGGAGACGCCGTCGATCTTGTCCGCCGAGCTGGCCTTGTCGGGCTTCACGTTCCCGGCCGGATCCATCGCTACCGCGAGGTTGTCGACGCACCACTCCGTGACCGGGTTCCCGTCGTGCCGCAACTCCTTGCGGAGCATCCGCCGCAGCACCTCTTTCAGCGCCGGCGACATGGTCTGAAACCCTTGCCTGACCTTCATCAGCGGGAAGCCCGCGGCCTGGAGGTCGTTGGACAGCTGGGTCGCGTTCCACATGTCCATCCCGATAGAGGCGACCTCGAGGTGCTCGGAGTCCTCGGTGATCGCCTGCTTGATCCAGTCGTAGTCGGTGACGTCGCCGGGGGTGATCGTCAGCCAGCCCTTCGGCACCCAGATCTTCGACGCGTTGTCCGACGTCCGCCGATCCAAGCCAGGGAGGGCGCCCTCCGGTGCCCAGAACCGCCACATGGCGTCGAAGCCGCCGTTCTCATCGTCGGGCAGCAGCCAGCACAGAGCCGTGAGGTCGGAGACGGCGCCGAGGTCAAGCCCGCCGAACGCTCGCCGACCGGCAAGCTGCTCCGGCTTCAGCGGCCACCGGCCGCGCCGGTTCCCCTGCCACTTCCTGAGGTCCAGGTAGGCCGTTGTCTGCCGTGTCGGCTGCCCGGCGTGCAGGCGCTTGAAGAGCGCGAGCTCCGCCGGCGACGTCCGCGCCCGGGCCGCGGCCGACACGAGGAAGTCGTGCGTCGGCGAGACCGGGTATCCGGGGTTCGCGATCGGCCAGTTCTTCGGGTTCAGCGGGTTCGCTCGAGGAGGGAGGCCCCAGATCACGCCGTAGGTCGTCGGGTCCTTCAGGGCGCCCTTCGCCAGCTGCGCGACCAGGCGGCGCTTGATGGCGTAGATCGTGTTCGGCTTGCCGTCGCCGGCGGTGGTGATCATAATCACGAGCGGCTGCTCGCGGGAGCCGGTGCCGGTCTCGAGCGCGTCGACCAGGTCGCGGGTGCGGTGGACGTGGATCTCATCGATGATCGCGCCGTGGATGTTCGCGCCGTGCTGCGTGTCGCCGACCGAGGAGATGACCTTGAACTCGGAGCCGGAGACCGGGTGGAGGATCTTGCCCGTCAGCGGCCGGAACCGGCCGCGCAGATCCGGCGACTTCTGGACCAGCGCCTTGACGGGCCCGAACACGAAGCTGGCCTGGTCCCTCGACGCGGCGGCGGCCACGACTTCGGCGCCGGGCTCGCCGTCGGCGCCGCACAAGTACAGGCCGAGGCCGCCCGAGATCGTCGACTTCCCGTTTTTGCGCGGCACCTCGACAAACGCCGTGCGGGTCACTCGCACCCAGGTCCCGGCCTCGGTAGGGCGGAGCCAGCCGAAGATCGGCGCGATGATGTAGGCGACCTGCCACGCGTCCGGGTTCAGCGGTAGCCCGGCAAGCCGGCCCTTCGTGTGCCGCATGTGCCGCAGCGCGTTGATCGCCGCGTCGACGGCCTCCGGCGAGAAGGCTGCATCGGGGTGGGATGAGCCGTCCGGGGTCTTTTCCAGCGGCGGATGGGCGGGGAGGTCCCAGCCCCGCGAGAGGAGGTACCAGGCGATCTCGGGGGCGAGCTTCAGCCGGCGGAGCTCCTTCGCGTCCGGCAGCACAACCCCGTCGTCAGAAGGGGTTGTTTCCTCCTGCTCCTGCACTGGTGTCGACACCTGCTACCTCCCCGGCGAGCGCCTTCTCGGCCGCTGGGGTGAACCCGAACTCCGCAGCCCAGGCCCTGAACTCCCTCGATGCGCGCTCCTCGATCCCGATCCACGGCGCCGCGACGGTGCCCTGGCTGTTCTTCGCGAGCAGCGCGTGAGCCTGGCGAAAACGGACGGCTTCCTTCCACCGCGCGTAGTTCTCGCACGCGACCTGCAGCGCCGGGCCGTCGAGCGGCTTCAGCAAGCCGATGGTGCTCATCTGGTCGACGACGAGCTCCCACAGCACGGCGGCGTCGGCCGAGAGATCGTCGGGCTTGGTCGGCGCTGAGCGTTTGAAGTCAGGGCCTTGCTCGATCGGTCGGCCACCTGAGTCGGTCGGGATCCCGTCCTTCCGGACGCCGCGCCCGCCGACGATCCGCAGCTGCGCCGGCGCGGCCTTCCGTTTCGACCCGGCCGGGACCGCCATCACGCTGCCTCGAGGAAGTCACACGGCACGCCGTCGCGCAGCGGCAGCTGGCCGGTGTGCTTCTGCCAGCGTGCGCAGATCACGTCGACGAACCGCGGGTCCAGCTCGACGAGCCGGGCCGCCGCGCCGTGGACCTCGCAGGCCATCAGGGTCGATCCGGAGCCGCCGAACAGGTCGAGGACCCGCCAGCCCGGGCGCACGCTGTTGGCGAGCATGTCGCAGATCAGCTGGACCGGCTTCATCGTCGGGTGCTCGGCGTTTCGTGGCGGCTTCGGGACATCGAACACCGTCGTGGCGTTGTTCGGGCCGAACCACCACGGCCCGCCCCGGCCTAGCCGGCCGGGCTTCGCGGCTGCGAACCCGTACAGCACGGGCTCATGCGAAGGGACCTCCGCAGCGAGGATCGGCTCGTGGCGGTACTGGTAGTCCGAGTGCCCCAGCACCAGGACGTCCTTGACCCAGATCAGGTTCTGCCGGATCAGAAACCCCGCGCCGGTGAGGGTCGTCTCGAACGTCACCCGGCGCGTGTCCGAGTGCGCCACGTAGACCGGGGACCCCGGCTCGAGCGCGGCGAGCGCCGACGGCCACGCATCAGTGAGCAGCTGCTCAAGCCCGTCGCTGCCATCGTTGACGATCCGCAACGCATCCCTCGTCTTGCCGACGTACTCGACGCCGTACGGCGGGTCCGTCCACATCGCCTGAGCCCGCTCCCTCACCATCAACGCCGCGACAGCCTCCGGATCGGTGGCGTCCCCGCAGACGACCCGGTGAGGGCCGAGAACGAACACATCCCCGAGCCGGGCGATCGGCTGGGCGTCAGGTAGCTCATCAATGCCATCAGGGGCCTGGGCCGGGGCCTGCTCGAGCCCGTAGACCAGCGCATCGAGAGCCGCCTGGTCATAGCCGGTGCCCTCGAGGTCCGGGAGCCCCCGCAGCAGCTCGGCGAGCTCAGCCTCGTCGTAGCCGGCGACGTCGTTCGCGCGGTTGTCGACGAGCACGATCCGAGCCGCCTGCTCGTCGTCGACGTCGACGAACGTCGCCGCGATCTCCGACCAGCCCAGCTCCCGGGCCGCGGCCAGGGTGTGGTTGCCCGCCAGGACCTCGCGGGTGGACGACCGGACCACGATCGGCCGGTACTGCCCGTTGGCTCGCAGGGACTCCACGATCGTCGCGACGTCGCCACGGCGCGGATTCCGCGCGTACGGCCGGAGCGTGTCCAGCGGCACGGCGAGGTCCTGCAGCGTCGCTGGGATCATCGTCGTTCCCCCGCTCTGTTGGTTTCCTCGGCCGCCTCGGCGACGGCGCGCATCGCGGGCACGAGGTACTCGGCTAGGCGACATCGGACCACGCCATCGGTCCCCACCACGACCGGGAAACGCACGGTGGCGACCTGGATCGGCTCACCGCCCTCGATCCTGATCAGCAGGTCGGCCTCAAGCTCAGCGGCGGTCATGGGCGTCTCCTCTCGGTCGAAGGGGTGGTCCCGGGTCTGGGATATTTCACGGCGAGG
>CALMAD010000384.1 GCA_937859105.1 uncultured Propionibacteriaceae bacterium | reverse complement strand
GTGGACGTCGAGGTGTGCGTCCGGGCGGGCATGCTGCGCGACCACCTGGTCGCGGAGAGCAAGAACGCGGCGATGGTCGTGGTTGGCAACCGCGACCGGGGGGCCTTCTTGAGCGTCGTGCAGGGCACGACCGGGCGGTCGCTGGTCCGCGACGTCCGCGTCCCCGTCGCCGTCGTCAAGGACTGGCGTCGCTGGCACGACCTCTGATCGGCCCCCGCGCCCTCAGGCCCCGCCCGAGCGGTCCTCGGCCTCGGCGAGTTCGTCGCGTTCGGGCGGCGGGTCGAGGGGCGCCCCGGTGAGGTACGCCGACCGCGCGATCGCCATGCTGCCGACCGCGGACGTCGCGAGCTGCAGGACGATCGCGATCACCAGCTTGAACGCCGTCGCCCAAGTGGGCTGGAACAGGAACGTCCCGACCAGGATCAGGCTCACGCCCATGCCCGCGGCGGTCGCCAGCGCGGACGACCGCGCGTAGACGTCCCGCAGGCTGAGGAGGCCCCAGCCGGCCGTCCCGAACAGCAGGGCGCCGGCGACGACCAGCACCTGCCCGGCGACCTGCAACACCGCCATCAGTTCGGGCATCGCGTCACCTCCGTCCCCGCGTGATGGCCCGCGACAACGAGAGGGACGCCAGGAAGCCGACGACCGTCGCGACCAGCACGACGTCGAAGATCGGCCCCAGCCCGACGAGCGTGCCGACCATCGCCAGCATGGCGACGACGGCGAAGAACAGCAGGTCGGACGCGAGGGCGCGGTCGGCGTCCCCCGGTCCGACGAGCATCCGGTAGCCCGTCATCGCGATGACGGCCGTGACGATCCCGATGCCGATGATGAGCCCGATCACGAGCCGGCCCCCTTCCTGCGCACGGCGCGGCGCATCCGCCGGTCGAGGTCGGCGAGCGAGGCACGCAGCTCGTCGGCGTCGTCGTACAGCGTGTGGACGTACAGCGAGTACGGCTCGTCGGTCGCGTCGTGGTCGGTCGCGAGCACGAGCGTGCCGGGCGTCAGGCTCACCAGCACCGAGAACAGGGCCAGCTCGAACTCGGAGCGCGCCCGCGTGTCGTAGCGGGCGATCAGCGGACGCACCCGTTTGCCGCCCGTCACGATGTCGGCGATGACGCGCGCGTTCGACCGGACAACCTCGCCGAGGAACCAGCAGGCGAACGCCACGAGCCGCGCGGGCCAGGTGAGCCACGTCATCGTCCCATCACCCCCGCCGCGTAGGCCGACGGGTCGAGCAGGTCGCGGGCGGCGTCCAGGCAGAGCTGGAGCAGCGGCTCGGCCCCCAGGCCGAGCGCGACGGACGCCGCCGCGAGGATCCCCGCGGGGACGATGAGCCCGCGGTGGATGCGCGGGGCGTCCTCGACGTCTTCGAGCGGATCCTCGCCCAGGAACATCCCGCCCCAGATCTTCAGCATCGACAGCAGCGTGAACAGGCTCACGCCGAGCGCGACGGCCCCGACGACCCCCTGCCCGGCCTCGAACGAGGCCGCGATGACCGCGAACTTCGCGACGAACCCGGAGAACGGCGGCAGCCCGGCCAGCGACATCGCGGCGACGAAGAAGACGACCGCGGTCACCGGCTCCCGCCGCGCGAGCCCGCGCACCGCGCCCAGGTCGTGCGGCCCGTACGTCATCTCGACGGCGGCCGTCGACAAGAACAGGGCCGCCGCGACCGCGAGCACCGCGGTCGTCGCCGGCATCGTGCGGGCGAGCCCCTGCAGCCTGCGCAGGTCGCGGGTGCCGGCCTCGTGGTCGATCAGCCCGACCGCCATGAACAGCGCGGACTTGAACAGCGCGTGCGCGACGACGTGGACCAGCGCGCCGACCAGGGCGTACTCGGTGCCGAGCCCGATCGTCGCGACGAGGAAGCCGAGCTGGCTGACCCTGGAGTAGGCGAGCAGCTCCTTCAGGTCGTGGCGCTGGAGGGCGAACACCGCGCCCATGAGGGCGGTGACGAGGCCGACGAGCAGCAGCGTGGTCGTCCAGGCCGGCAGCTCGCGGAACGCCGTCGAGAAGCGCAGCAGCACGTAGATGCCCGCCTTCACCATCGCCGCGGCGTGCAGGTAGGCGCTCACGGGCGTGGAGGCGACCATGGCGTCCGGAAGCCAGGCGTGGAACGGGAATTGGGCGCTCTTCGTGAACGCCGCGAACGCGACGAGCGTCGCGACGAGGGCGGCCACGTCCGGGCGCTCGGCCCACACCGGGGACCGCAGGGCGGCGTCGAGCACGGTCGTGCCGGTGGCCGTGACGGTGAGCGCGACGCCGGCGAGCAGGCACAGGCCGCCGGCGCCGGTGACCAGCAGCGTCCGGATGGCCGGGCCCTGGCCCTTGGGCCCCGACTGGCTGATGAGCAGGAACGACGTCAGCGTCGTGAACTCCCACGTCACCCACAGCACGACCAGGTCGTTCGCCATCACGAGGCCGAGCATCGCGGCGGCGAAGAAGGTGAGCAGCGCGTAGAACGAGCCGTGGCGTCCGTCGGGCAGGTAGTACACCGCGTACGCCATCACCAGCGCCCCGACGACCAGCACGACCAGCGCGAACAGGAAGCCGAGGGCGTCCAGCCGCAGGTTCAGCGCGACGCCGAGCGTCGGCAGCCAGGGGATCGTCACCGCGAGCGGTTCGCCCCCGCCCCCCGTTCGCGCGGCGACGAGGACGCCGGCCAGCGCGGCCAGGCCGGCCGCGATCGCCCAGCCGGCGCGGCGTCCGGCTCGTTGGCCCAACGCGAAAGCCGCCGCGGTCAACACGAGCGCGGCGAGCAGGACGAGGGCGAGGACCATGGGGCTCCGCATCGGTGGGGCAGCGCCCATCCTAGGGGGTCGTCCCGCTAGCCAAACACTCGTTGGGGTGGGCGTCCGGCCCGCCGAACGGCCGTCCGCGCCCCGCCGGCACTGCGTATGTTGGTGCCCATGCCGGTGCTGGGGTTCGTGGAGACCGCGCTGCTGGTCCTCGACTTCGCGATCAAGCTGATCGCGATCGGTGTCGTGCCCGAAGGCCGGCACCCGTCGTCGGGCAACGCGTGGCTGCTGCTGATCCTCTTCGTGCCCCTCGTGGGGTTGCCCCTGTACCTGCTGCTCGGCAGCCCGTACGTGAACCGGCGGCGCAAGCTGATCCAGCGGGAGGCGAACAAGTCGCTCGGCGAAGGGCTCTCGCACCCGCCCGACGTCACGCCCGAGGCCCACCCGACGCCCGCCCTGGCGAGCATCCTGCGGATGAACCGCTCGTTCACCGGCCTGCCCTGCCTGACGGGGGAGAACGTCTGCGTCAGCGATGATTACGACGGCCAGATCGCGGCGCTGGCGGCCGCGATCGACCGGACCGAGCGGTACGTGCACGTCGAGGCGTACATCGTGTCGTGGGACGAGGTGACCGACCCCGTCTTCCGGGCGATGGGCCGCGCGCTCGAGCGCGGCGTCGAGGTGCGCCTGCTCCTCGACCACATCGGGTCGATGAAGTACCCGGGGTTCTGGCGGCTCGGACGCCGGCTGGACCGCCTCGGCATCCAGTGGCGCTTCATGCTGCCGGTGCAGCCGTGGCGGGGGCGCTGGCGGCGTCCGGACCTGCGGAACCATCGCAAGCTGGCCGTCATCGACGGCCGCGAGGGGTTCGTCAGCTCGCTGAACCTGATCGCGCCCTGGTATGGCTCCGCCCGCAACCGCAACCGCGACCGCGGACGCCTCTGGCGCGACCTCGGCATCGCCGTGCGCGGGGAGGTCGTCGCGTCGCTGGAGTCCGTGTTCGCCGTCGACTGGTACAAGGAGACCGGCGAGCGGCTGCCGGCGGCGTCCCACACGATCGCGACGCCGCCGCTGCCGGTGGGCGGCCCGGGCAACGCGTTTCAGGTCGTGCCGTCAGGGCCCGGGTTCCGCACCGAGCCGAACCTGCGGCTGTTCACCTCGCTCATCCACCAGTCGCTGCGCCGGCTGGTGCTGGTCAGCCCCTACTTCGTGCCCGACGAGTCGCTGCAGGCGGCCGTCACCTCGGCCGCCCACCGCGGCGTCGAGGTGGACCTGTTCGTGAACGAGTCGCCCGACCAGTTCATGGTCGGGCACGCACAGGCGTCCTACTACGCGGGGCTGCTGGACGCAGGCGTCCGGATTCACCTGTACCCGGCCCCGTCCGTGCTCCACTCGAAGTTCGTGCTCGTGGACGACCTCGTCGCCGCGATCGGCTCATCGAACCTCGACATGCGCTCGTTCGGGCTGTGCTTCGAGGTGACGCTGCTCGCGTTCGGCGGCGACCTGATCGGCGAACTGGACGCCGTGGCCCAGCGGTACCGCGAGGCCAGCCGAGTGCTCACCGCCGAGCGTTGGGCCGAGCGTCCGTGGCATCAGCGGTACCTCGACAACGCGTTCCGGCTCACGTCGGCGCTGCAATGATCGCCGGGCGTCCCGCGGGACGCGGCGCTACGACGCGGGGGACGCGGCGCTACGAGGCGGGAGGCGTCCCCTCAGCGGTGGCCGGCTCGTCATCGGTCGTGAGCTGCGCGAGGGCCGGTTCTTCGGGGTCGTCGGTCGTGAACGAGAAGAACATCGCGTTCACGACGGCCATGACGGGGGCGGCGAAGAGGGCCCCGGCGAGGCCCGCGAGGAACGTCGCGGTCGAGACGCCGATCAGGATGCCCCACGGGTGGATCTTGACCGCGGTGCCGAGCAGCAGCGGGGCGAGCACGTTGCTCTCGATCTGCTGCACGAGGATCACGACGGCCAGCATCAGCAGCGCCTGCACGAGACCCCCGGTCGCGAGGGCGATGAGCACGGCGACGGCCCCCGACAGGATCGCGCCGATCATCGGGATGAACGCCGTCAGGAACACCAGGACGCCGATCGGCACCGCGAACGGGACCCCCAGGATCGCCGCGCCGGCGGCGATCCCGACGGCGTCCACCGCCGCGACGACGATCTGCGTGCGGGCGTAGGCCGTGAGGGCGTGCCAGCCCGCGTCCAGGCGGGCGGCGAAGTCGTCGTGGTGGCCGAGCCCGACCGCCCGGACGAACCACTGCCCGATGCGGTGCCCGTCGGCGAGGAAGAACAGGATCGTGACGAGCCCGATCAGCGCGGACGCCAGGAAGCTCGTCGCCGACCCGCCCCAGCGCACCGCGTTGCCGGCGATGGCCTCGGAATTTTGGCGCACCCAGTCGCCCAGGGGGGCCAGCATGTCTGACATGCTGTCGCCGCCCAACCCCAGCGGCCCCTCGGCGAGCCAGTGCCGCAGCGACTCCAGCCCGGCCAGGACGCCCACCTCCAGGTCGCTCCAGCCGGTGACCATGATGCCGATCGCCGCGGATATGAGCCCTCCGACGACCGCGATGGTCAGCAGCAGGACGAGCGCCGCCGCGACGTAGCGGTTGAGCCCGAGCCCGGCCAGCTTGGCGACCGGCCAGTCGAGGATCGCCGCGATCAGGATCGCCACCGCGACCGGGATCAGCACGGCCGTCAACTGCGCCCCGACCTGCAGGATCACCCACGCGACCGCCGCGAAGATGAGAAACCGCAGCGCGATGCGAGCCGGCCCATTGAGGACCCGGGGAGGTTCGGGTGTCGCCATGCTGTCGAGCCTAGTCGGTGCGCTCCCACCCCTGCGGGTGCAATCGTCGTTGCCAGAGCGGGGAAGGGGAGGCTGGGGGTCCTGCCGGTGTGTGGAAACGCTGCAGGTGTTGTGGAAACGCTGCAGGTCTTCTCGGAAACGCTGCCGGTGTTCTCAAGACGCCGGGCTTAAGCCGGAACGCTGCCTTACGTAAGGCAGCGTTCTCGCCGAAGGCAGGCGTTGTGGAAACGCTGCAGGCGTTCCGCGGTTTACTGCAGGCGTTGTGGAAACGCTGCAGGCGTTCCGCGGCTTACTGCAGGCGTTCTCGAAACGCTGCAGGCGTTTCCGCCCAGACCGGGGGCCCGGGACGCGGATCGCCGGCACCATGACGGCCCCGGCGGGCAGCGCGCGGGACCCTGTTGTTTGCTCACGAGGCGTGGGCAAGCCATAGCCGGTCGCGTCCCACCGGGGGCAGAGGTGCCGGGGGCAAGGGCGCTGGCCAGGGGCGCTGGCGAGGGGCGCCGGGCAGGGGCGCGGGGCAGGGGCGCCGGGCAAGGGCGCTGGCCAGGGGCGCCAGAGGCGCCAAGGCAGGGGTGGCCGGGGGAGGGAGGCGGCTGGGTCAGGGGCGGCCGGGCAGAGGTGGCGTGTCAGGTGTGGCGTGCCGGGCGGGGCCCTCCCGACGGATCACTCCGCGTCGGGCGGGTAGGTCACCACCCCGTCGTCGACCACGGGCGTCGCCCCCCACGCGCCCAGCTCGTGGAGCCGCGGGGCGGCGTCCCCCATGAGGTGCCAGACCTGCCCGCCGCGGGCGGTCAGGGTGTTCGCGATCAGCGAGCGGTGGCAACGCCACGGCATCGGCTCGCCGCACAACAGGGCGACGCGGTGGTCGTCGGCCAGGGACGCCAGCCGCGCGATCCCCGCCTCGTACTCGTCGGAGAGCGTGTAGTCCGCGTAGTGGTGAAAGCTGTCGTTCGTCCAGCCGCCGTTGACGGCCGGGTCCACCGGCTGCTTCGGACGCCGCCCGCCGAGCTCGGGCAGGTGCAGATAGCCGATGCCGGCGTCCTCGAGCCAACCGGGCAGGACGTCGCGCCCGAACTGAGGGCTGCGGCGTGACCCCGGTTGCGCACGGACGTCGGCGATCAGGTCCACGTCCTGGCCCAGCAACGGGCGCAGGAAGGCGTCCTGGGGGCACGTCCAGTGGCCGATGGTCCAGAACTCGCGGTCGCTCACCCGTCCCATTGTCCACGCGGCGTGAGAAGGCGCCGTGCGAAAGACCCGCCTGACAGACCCCGCCTGAAAGACGACGCGGGGCGGTGCCCACGGCCCCCGGACGCCCACCCGGCTAGCCCACGAACACGCGCCCCTCGGCGTCCGTGGTGACGGGCCACGTGCGCAGCGCGGGCTGCTCGCCGTTGGTGCACGCGCCGGTCTCCAGGTCGTACGCGTACTGGTGCAGCGGGCAGATCACGACGCGCTCGTCGGCCTGGCCGTCGGCGATGGGTCCGCCGCGGTGGGGGCAGACGGCCTGGACGGCGTGGAGCCGGCCCGACCGCATCCGGAACACGGCGACCTGCTCGCCGTCGACCAGGAACACCCGCGCCTGGTCGGTGGGCAGGTCGGCCAGCGTGCAGACGGCCTCGGCGGTGGTCTCAGGCATGGGCGGACTCCTCGGTCTCCTCGGTCCGGACGACGGCGAACACGGTGCTGGGACGCTCAGTCATGCGCGGGCTCCCTGATCGGCACGAGCGGCAGCGGGATCAGCGGCAGCGTGGACTCGAACTGGCCCGGCGTCCGCGGCTCGCGGCGCTCGAGCCAGGGGTCGACGTAGGCGTCCACGGACGCCTGCATGCGCACGTCGAGCCCGGCGGCGAGGCCGTCGCGGTCGTCCACGATGATCGCCCGGATCTCCTCCAGGCCGATGCGCGGCACGAACTTGCAGCTCCGCTCCAGCCAGTTGGCGTTCTCCCGGTAGTACTGCATGAACCGCCCGACGAGCCGGATGACCGTCTCTTCGTCGTCGACCGTCGCGAGCAGGTCGCCCTTGCGGATCTCCGTCGCGGCCCCGCCGCCGATGTAGATCTCCCACGAGCCGCCCTCGATCGCGACGATGCCGACGTCCTTGATGTAGCTCTCCGCGCAGTTGCGCGGGCAGCCCGAGACGGCGAGCTTCATCTTCGCGGGGGATTCGAGCCCCTGGTAGCGCGTCTCCAGGTCGATGCCGAGCTGCGTGGAGTCGTTCGTGCCGAACCGGCAGAACGTCTTGCCGACGCAGGTCTTCACGGTCCGGAACGACTTGCCGTACGCGTAGCCCGACGGCATGTCGAGGTCGGCCCACATCTTCGGCAGATCCTCCTTGCGGACGCCGAGCAGGTCGATCCGCTGACCGCCGGTCAGCTTCACCAGCGGCACCTCGTACTTGTCGGCCACGTCGGCGATGCGCCGCAACTGGTCGGGCGACGTGACGCCGCCCTTCATCTGCGGGACGACCGAGAACGTGCCGTCCTTTTGGATGTTCGCGTGCACGCGGTCGTTGATGAACCGCGCGTCCCGCTCGTCGACGTAGTCGGCGCCCCACATCATCTTCAGCAGGGACGCCAGCCCCATCTTCGACTTCGCGTCGTCCTTGCCCTCGGGGGCGAGCGCGGCGAACACCGCGCTGACCGAGCGCAGGTTCTGCGCCCGGATCGCCGCCATAAGGGACGCCTTGTCCAGCGGCACGCCCGGCACGTAGTAGGACGCCGCGGCGTCCACCGTGAGGGCGTCGCCGGCCGCCCACTCGACGATCTGCGCGACCATGCCCTTGCAGGAGCCGCAGCCCTTGCCCGCGCGGGTCAGGTCCATCACCTGCCCGACCGAGGTGCAGCCCTTGTCGCGCACGGCAGAGACGATCGTGCCCTTGTCGACGCCGTTGCAGTTGCAGACCTGCGCGCCGTCGGACAGCTCGGCGATGCTCGTCTCCTCGGCGGGGCCGCCGAGGTCGAACATGAGGGAGACGCGCTCTTCGGGGAGGGGGAGCCCCTGGTCGTAGGCCTGCGTCAGGAAGGCGGCCTTCCGCGAGTCGCCCAGCATCGTCGCGCCGATGACCTTGTTGTCGCGCACGATGATCGACTTGTACACGCCCCGGCTCGGCTCGCTGAACACGATCTGCTCGTCGTCGGGACGCTCGGGGCTCTGGATGCCCATCGCGGCGACGTCCAGGCCCGCGACCTTGAGCTTCGTGGCCGTCCGCGTGCCGGTGTAGGTGGCGTCCGGGTGCGCGCCGGTGATCTGGTCGGCCAGCACGACGGCCTGCTCCCACAGCGGCGCGACCAGGCCGTACACCTCGCCGCGGTGCTGGACGCACTCGCCCACGGCGAACACGTCGGGGTCGTCGACCGTGCGCATCGTGTCGTCGACCACGATGGCCCGCGACACGGTGAAACCGCTCGTCAGCGCCACGGCCGTCTCCGGACGGATGCCCGCCGTCACCACGAGCATGTCGGTCTCGAGGTCGTCGTGGCCCTGCAGCTTCACGCCGCGCACCGGCTCGCGGAAGCCGCCGATGACGCCGACCGTCCGGCACTCGGTGAGCACGGTGATGCCGAGCCGCTCGATCGCACCGCGCAGGACGTCGCCGCCGGCGGCGTCCAACTGCTGGTTCATGAGGGTGGCCCGGCTGTGGACGACCGTCACGTCGAGCCCCTGCCGCGCGAGGCCGTGCGCGGCCTCGAGGCCGAGCAGGCCGCCGCCGAGGACGACGGCGCGGCGATGCTGGGCGGCGTAGTTGAGCATCGCCCGCGTGTCCTCGATCGTGCGGAAGCCGAAGACGCCCTGGCGCAGCTCGCCGTGCCGGTCCTTGATGCCGGGGATGTCGGGGATGAACGAGTGGCTGCCCGTCGCGAAGATCAGCTTGTCGTACGCGGTCTGCGCGCCGTCGTCGGAGAAGACCACCTTCGCGAACCGGTCGACGCGCGTCACCCGGACTCCGGCGTGCAGCGTGATGTCGTGCTCGGTGTACCACTCGATCGTGTTGAGGAAGATGTCGGCGTCGCTCTCCTCGCCCGCGAGCACGTGGGAGAGCATGATGCGGTTGTAGTTGCCCCACGGCTCGGCGCCGAACATCGTGATGTCGAACAGGTCGCCGCCGCCCCGGGTGAGGATCTCCTCCACCGTGCGCGCGCCCGCCATGCCGTTGCCGATGACGACCAGACGCTGCTTGTTCGCCATCAGACCTCCACCAGGCCGAGGTCGACCACGATCGTGCCGCTCACCCCGTCCGGCGCGGCGACCTGCAGCTCGACGACGGTGCCGCCGATGAGGTCCTCGACGATGCGCAGCGGCACGTGCACGGAGCCCTTGGCGCCGATGGGGAACAGGCGCACGGGGACGCCGTCCTTAACCAGCGAGACCACCGCGAGTTCGTCGCTGGAGTTGCCGCCGCGGAAGTAGACGGCCTGGGCCACGACGCCGTCGGGGACGGTGTGGGTCAGCTCGGCGTCGACGGCCTGGGGGGCCGCGAGGCCGGCGCCGGAGAAGTCGTACGCACCCTGCAGGAAGACGTTCTGGGAGATCATGCGACCATCGTGCGCGAGCGATATGACGGATTTGATGAGGCCGTGTGTCGATGCTGTGACATCCCTCTCACGCGATCGAGCCCGGTTCGGAGGACGCGCAGCCGCCGGCCGGGGCCAGAATGGGCGTCATGAGCATGGTGACCGGCCTCGCGGAGCTGCGGGCCTCCGACCTCGATCGCGCCGGCGGCAAGGGCGCGAACCTCGGCGAGCTGCTGGCGGGCGGCTTCGACGTGCCGCCCGGCTTCGTCGTCACGACGGACGCCTACCGCCGCTTCGTGACCGACGCCGGCATCGGCGACCAGATCGTCCGGGCGGCGGCCGACTGGGCGCCCGCCGACGTGGAGGCGCTGGCCGC
>CALMAD010000383.1 GCA_937859105.1 uncultured Propionibacteriaceae bacterium | reverse complement strand
GATGAACCTGAACTCCACCGCCGAGTCGGTCGTGCTGCACGTGGGTGGCCTGCACTGGGCCACCACCGCCCACGGCGTCGAACAGACCCTCCTGACCCGGCCAGGCGTGCTGGCGGTCGACGCGAACGCGATCTCCCAGACGGCGACCGTCACGTTCGACCCGACGCGGACCGACGTCGCCGAACTTCAGGGCTGGGTGCGCGAGTGTGGCTACCACTGTGCCGGCGAGTCACAGCCCACCCACGTGTGCGTTCCCCGCATCGAACCGGCAGGTCATCCCGGCGGGCACGCAGCCCCGGACGCCCACGCGCGGCACGGCGGCCCCGGAACCACGGTGCCGCACGGTCATGGGGGGCACGACCAGGCGGCGAGCCACGCCGCGGGGGTGGTGATCTCGCCGCATGACGCGATGGGTCATGGCGGTCATGGGGGGATGTCGATGGACGCCATGGTCGCCGACATGCGCAACCGGTTCCTGGTCGCGGCGGTGCTGTCGGTGCCGATCACGTTGTTCTCCCCGATGGGACGCGACATGCTCGGCTTCGGGCTGCCGGCGCCGTTCGGGTTGCGGGACGAGGTGTTCGCCCTGGTGTTGTCGCTGCCGGTGGTGTTCTACGCGGGCTGGATCTTCTTCGACGGGGCTTTCCGCGCCCTGCGGAACCGGACGCTGGACATGATGGTGCTGGTCGCGATCGCGATCGGCGCCGGGTGGCTGTACAGCCTGTACGTCACGCTCACCGGTGGTGGCGAGGTGTTCTTCGAGGCGGCCGCGGTGCTGACCACGTTCGTCTTGTTGGGGCACTGGTTCGAGATGCGGGCCCGCGGCGGCGCGAACGACGCCATCCGGGCGTTGCTGGACCTGGCGCCGCCGATGGCGACGGTGATTCGTGACGGGGTCGAGGCCGACGTGCCCACCAGCGAGGTGCTGGTCGGCGACCTGGTGCTGGTCCGTCCCGGCGCGAAGGTGCCCGTCGACGGCGTCGTCCGGGAGGGCCGTTCCGAGGTGGACGAGTCGATGGTGACCGGGGAGTCCTTGCCGGTCGACAAGACGGTCGGTTCAGCGGTGGTGGGGGCGTCGATCAACACCACGGGGACGCTGCGGGTGGAGGCCACCAAGGTGGGCGCGGACAGCGCCCTGGCGCAGATCGTCGCGCTGGTGCAGCAGGCGCAGAACTCGAAGGCCCCCGGCCAGCGGCTCGCGGACCGGGCGGCGTTCTGGCTGGTGCTGGTGGCCATCATCGGAGGAGGGCTCACGTTCGGGGCCTGGCTGCTGGCCGGCGCGTCGGTCCAGACGGCGATGCTGTTCGCGATCACGGTGGTGGTCATCACCTGCCCCGACGCCCTCGGACTGGCGACGCCGACCGCGATCATGGTCGGCACCGGTCTGGGCGCCAAGCGAGGAGTGTTGTTCAAGAACGCCACCGCCCTGGAGACCTCCGCGAAGGTCAACACGGTGGTGATGGACAAGACCGGCACGCTCACCCGCGGCGAACCCGAGGTGACCCAGGTCATCGCCGTCGGGGGCGACCCCCACCTCGACCTGGTCGCGGCGGTGGAGCGCGAATCCGAACACCCGCTCGCGGCCGCCGTGGTCACCCATGCCGACGCCCTCGGCGTCGCGACCCGTAAGGCTGCCGAGTTTCGCAACGTGCCCGGCCACGGGGCCACCGCCGTCGTCGACGGACTGGACGTTGCGGTCGGAAACCGGCGGCTCATGGAGTCCCTCGGTGTCGACCTGTCGGCGGCGGGGCCGATCCGCGAGCGGGTCGCCGCCCAGGGCCAGACCGCCGTGTTCGGAGCGGTGGACGGCCGCATCGTGGCGGTCATCGGGTTGGCGGACGCCCCCCGCGAGACCTCCGCCCGGGCGGTCGCGGCGTTGCACGACCAGGGCGTGCAGGTGGTGATGCTGACCGGCGACAATCAGGCGACCGCGGAGCGGATCGCCGCCCAGCTGGGGATCGACACGGTGATCGCGGACGTGCTGCCCGGCGACAAGGCCGCCCATGTGGCCGATCTACAACGCCAGGGGCGGGTGGTGGCGATGGTCGGTGATGGTGTCAACGACGCCCCTGCTCTGGCCCAGGCTGACGTGGGGGTCGCGATCGGGGCGGGCACCGATGTGGCGATCGAGACGGCCGACCTGGTCCTCATGCGGTCGGACCCCCTCGACGTGCCGACCGCCCTGACCATCGGCCGTGGCACGCTGCGGAAGATGCGGCAGAACCTGGGCTGGGCGGTCGGTTACAACGTGGTCGCCCTGCCGATCGCGGCCGGCGTGTTTGCCGGCGTCGGGCTGACCCTACGGCCAGAGATCGCTGCGCTGTCGATGTCCGGTTCCAGCCTGATCGTCGCTGTCAACGCCCTGCTGCTGAAGCGGTTGCGGCTTCCTGACGAGCACCACCGCCGACCAGGCACCCCGGCCGCGCAGGCTGCGTCGGGATCTTGACGCGACCTTGATCCGATCCTGCCGATCCGGACACGAGACCCACCTAACCTGACACCAGAAGCGGTACCCCTGGGGGGTATCAGGACAGGGTGAGGTGGTTGTGATGAGTTGGCTCGTCATCGGCGGCGCGGTGGTCGTCACCGGGTTGTTGTGGTGGTTCTTCTTCGGTCCGAAGCGGGCCGGACAGGTGAGCCTGGAGGACGGCGTCCAGGTGGTGCGGGTCACCGTGGACGGTGGCTACAGCCCGGACGTGATCGAGGGCGTCCGCCCGGGCGTACCGGTCAGGCTCCTGTTCGACCGGCAGGAGAGCGGTGAGTGCACCTCGCGGGTGGTCATGCCCGACTTCAAGGTCAACGCAGCGCTGCCGGCGTTCCGGACCACGGCGGTCGAGTTCCTTCCCACCGAAACGGGGGAGTACCGGTTCGCGTGCGGGATGAACATGGTGTCCGGGGTGGTCCGGGTCAGCGGGAGCCCCCCGGCCGATACCCAGGGCGGCGGCACCGTGGTGGAGCAGGCCTCCCGGCCGGTGGACGGAACGACCGCGGCCGGCGGCACCGCCCCCGACGCGGAGGCGGAGGAGGCTGAGCGTGCCGCCGAGATCCGCGACTTGACCCGCCGCCTGCTGGTGGGTGCGGTGCTGTCGGCGCCGGTGCTGGTCGCGGTGATGGCGGTGGAGTTGTTCCAGGCGATGTGGGTTCCCGAGTTCCTGATGAACCCGTGGCTACAGCTGGCGTTGATCGCTCCGGTGATGTTCTATACCGGCTGGCCGATCCACCGGACCGGCTGGAAGGCGCTGTCGCACCGGACCGCCGACATGAACTCGCTGATCACCTTGGGCACGTTTGCCGCCTTCGGCTACAGCCTGGTGGTCACGTTCCTGCCCTGGCTGCTGCCCGACGCGCTGCGGCACGTGTACTACGAGGCCGTCGGGGTGATCATCACCCTCATCCTGCTCGGGCGGCTGCTCGAGACGAAAGCGAAGGCCGGCACCGGTGAGGCAATCCGCGCCCTGATCGGGCTGCAGCCCCGCACCGCGCGCGTCGCACGCGACGGTGCCGAACTCGAGGTCGGCGTTGATGAGGTGCGGGTCGGCGACATCGTGCTGATCCGGCCCGGGGAGAAGCTCCCGGTCGACGGCGAGGTGACCAGCGGCTCCTCCTCGATCGATGAGTCGATGGTGACCGGCGAATCCATGCCGGTGACCAAGTCCGTCGGTGACACCGTGATCGGCGCCACCATCAACACCACCGGCGCCCTGCGCTACCGGGCCACCAAGGTCGGCGCCGACACGATGCTGGCCCAGATCATCAGGCTGGTCCGCGAAGCCCAGGGCTCCAAGGCGCCCATCCAGCGGCTCGCCGACCAGGTGTCCAGCTACTTCGTGCCCGCGGTGATCGTGATCGCGGTGTGGACCTTCGTCGCGTGGGTGCTGGTCGGCCCGCCGCCGGTGTTCATCTTCGCGCTCGTCGCCGCCGTGTCGGTGCTGATCATCGCCTGCCCCTGCGCCCTAGGGCTCGCCACTCCCATGTCGATCACCGTCGGCACCGGCAAGGGCGCCTCGCACGGCATCCTGATCCGCTCCGCCGAAGCCTTGGAGACCGCCCACAAGTTGCAGACGATCATCCTCGACAAGACCGGCACCCTGACCCGCGGCGTCCCGGCCCTCACCGACGTCATCCCCGTGACCGACGGGGGTGAGGACCGCCTCCTGGCCGCTGTCGCCGGGGTCGAGCGGGCCTCCGAGCACCCGCTGGCGGCCGCGATCGTGGCCGGGGCGACCGAGCGCGGGCTCGCTGTGCCCGAGGTCGACGGGTTCGAGTCCGTCACCGGCCAAGGGGTGATGGCGCGGGTCGACGGGCGGCGCGTGCTGGTCGGCAATCGCCGGCTGCTGGACGCGTTCGGGGTGGACGCGGCCGTCCTGCTCGCCGCCCACGACCGGCTGGCCGGCGAAGGCAAGACCGCGATGCTGGTCGCGGTCGACGGACGCCCAGCCGGCGTGGTGGCCGTGGCCGACACCCTCAAGGAAGGCGCCCCGGCGGCGGTCGCAGCCCTCCAGGCCCGCGGCATCGAGGTCGTGATGATGACCGGTGACAACCGGCACACCGCCGCCGCGATCGCCCGCCAGGTCGGCATCACCCGCGTCGTCGCCGAGGTGATGCCCGACCACAAGGCCGCCGAGGTCCGGCGCCTGCAGGCCGACGGCAAGGTGGTCGGCATGGTCGGCGACGGCATCAACGACGCCCCCGCCCTCGCCCAGGCCGACGTCGGGTCGGCGATCGGGACCGGCACCGACGTCGCGATCGAGTCCTCCGACATCACGTTGGTCTCGGGGGCACTGGTGGGCATAGTGACCGCCGTCGACCTGTCCCGGGCCACCATGCGCAACATCAAGCAGAACCTGGTGTTCGCATTCCTGTACAACATCCTGGGTATCCCGATCGCCGCCGGCGTGCTCTATCCGGCGTTCGGGATCACCCTCAGCCCGATCATCGCCGCCGCCGCGATGGCACTGTCGTCGCTGTCGGTGGTCGCCAACGCGAACCGGCTCCGCCGGTTCACCCCCCGTCCACTGGCTGCCACCACCCAGGTGGCCGGCGTCGACCCGCTCGTCGAGGTGGGCGGCAGCGTCGAAGCCTCACACCACACCCAACGAAAGGAAACCACCATGTTCAGCCTGTTCGGCAAGAAGAAGGACACCACCACCGCCAAGGTCGTCGACCCCGTGTGCGGTATGAAGATCAACCCCGCTGACGCTGCCGCCACCCGCAACCACGACGGCACCACGATCCACTTCTGCTCCACCCACTGCGCAGCCGCGTTCGACACCGACCCCCACCGCTACGCGCATGGACCCTCCGGCGCCGGCCACCACTGACCCGGGCGCTGCAACACCCGCAGCCCAGCGGAGCGCGTCGGGCCCACGGACCCGACGTGCCCTGCTGGGCCGGCTGCGGCGCATCGAGGGACAGGTCCGCGGGATCGCCCGGATGGTCGACGGCGACGCCGACTGCATCGAGATCCTCACCCAGGTGGCCGCAGTCACCCACGCCCTCGAAGCCGCAGCCCTGATGCTGGTCGACCAACACCTCCGCGACTGCCTGCAGCGGGGGGCAGCCACCACCCTGGCCGACGAGCAGACCGAACAGGTGGAGCACACCCTCCGGGCCGTCGAACGGCTGCTCCGCACTTGAAGCTGGTCCTGCGTGTGAAAAGGGCGGGGGGTCGCGAACGCGACCTCGAACTCCTCGCCGTCCAGGTCGTGGAACCGGTGCATCGACTGCATCCCAGTCATGTCCGGCTCGTGGGAGATGCCGTACCAGTCCTCCAGCCACTGCTGCATGGTCGCGATCTCGGCCGACTGGGTGGCCACGATCGACTCACACGTCGCTGCGAGCTCGTCGTGGACCGCCTTCTCGACGCACATCTCGGCCATCATCACCGCCATGTGGTGGTGGTCGATCATCCCGGTCAGGAAGTCGACCTCGAACCGGGCCGCCTGATCGGACGCCGCCGGTGCGCTCGCCTGTGCCGGTGGTGCGGCCGCCACCGCCACCCCGGTCAGGGCGCCGGTCGCCAGCAGGGCCGCAGTCAAGCCGGACGCCACCCGTCGGGTCAGGTTCGTGTGTTCCATCATGCCTCCCTTGGTTGTTCGCCTCAGGTGTGAGGATGGGCATCGACGCTACCCACCGGGGTTTCGCGGCGTCGAGCCCCGGATCGGGGTTCTTGGCCGAATCTTGAGGTTTTCGCCAGGCACCCCCGCCCAGTTTCATCGGCTTCTTGACGTGATCTTGGCTGCCGCTCAGGGGGCCCTTGACCCCGGCCCGCGACAGTGGGAGCCGGCG
Organism: uncultured Propionibacteriaceae bacterium; assembly: GCA_937859105.1. Taxonomy (GTDB): domain Bacteria; phylum Actinomycetota; class Actinomycetes; order Propionibacteriales; family Propionibacteriaceae; genus Propioniciclava. The sequence goes on along the minus strand of CALMAD010000383.1, from coordinate 4,145 downwards.
TGCCACGCGGGTGCGTCGCTTGATGGAGGAGTCTCCCCGTGTGGCCGGTGTTGTTCTCAGTGTTCGGAATCCAGATCCAGTCGTACGGGGTGAGCAAGGCCCTCGCGGCGCTGGTCGCCGCGTGGCTGCTCGGCCGCGCCTTCCGCAAGCTCGGCTTCCCGGTCGACCAGGCGCACTCGCTGGTCCTGTGGGCGGCGGTGTGGGGGTTCGTGGCCGCCAAGGTGTACTTCCTGATCGACAACCGCGCCCAGTTCAGCTGGCACCTGCTCGGTAGCTCCGGGTTCGTCTGGTACGGCGGACTGATCGGCGGCATCCTCACCGTCGTCGTCCTGACCCGCCGCTACCGGCTGCCGCTGGCCACCGTGGCCGGCGCGACCGCGATCCCCCTGTCGGTGGCGTACGGGATCGGCAGGATCGGCTGCTTCCTGGCGGGCGATGGCACCTACGGCACGCCGACCGACCTGCCCTGGGGGATGGCCTTCCCGAACGGCGTCGTGCCCGTGACCGTCCCGGTTCACCCCGCCCAGTTGTACGAGGCTGCCGGCGCGTTCGCGATCGCCGCCGTGCTCTGGCTGCTCGCCCGCCGCTGGCTGCCGCTGTCAGTGTTCGGCGGCTACCTCGCCCTCAGCGGGGCCGCGCGACTGCTGGTCGAGATCGTCCGGGTCAACGACCGCGTCCTGCTCGGCCTCACCGAAGCGCAACTGTTCGGCGTGCTCAGCATCATCGCCGGCGTCATGCTGATCGCGGTCGACCGCCGGCAGCGGACCCCCGAGCCCGCCGCCGCACACCCGGTCGAGCCGGCACGCGTGTGATCCACTCGGTGAGACGGCCACGCCCGCGATGACGACCCTGCGGACCGCACGGGACGCGTCATGGGCCCGGCAGCGGTGGCCGCGTCACTGGGCACCGCTGGTCGCGGCGGGGGCGGCGGGTGCGGCGGGGTTGATGACGGGCACGGGTGTCGCACCGCTGGGCTGGTGGCTCGCCCCACCGCTTGGCGTCATGGTGCTCACCGTCGCCGTGCACCGGAGCACGTCGCTCCGGGCTGCGGCTGCCGTGGGGCTGGCCTACGGCCTTGGCCTGTCCGGACCAACCCTGGGCTGGATGGCCGCCATCCACCCGGCCGCCCTGGTAGGGCTGCTGTTGCTCTCCTCCAGCTGGTCTGCGGTCACGGCCGTGCTGGTCCGCGCCGCCGGCCGGAGCCGCGGCTGGCCCGTACTGGCAGCCCTGGCCTGGTTGGGCGTGGAGTTCCTCGCCGCCCGCGTCCCGTTCGGCGGCTTCGGCTGGCTGCGGCTCGGCTACACCCAGATCGACTCGCCCCTGGCCGGGCTGTACCCCTTCATCGGGGTGGCCGGCGTCAGCTTCTCCGTGGTCCTCACGGGACAGCTGGGCGCCTGGATCCTGCTGGGGCCCTCCAGGCGGCGCCTGGCCTGGTCCGCGGCGTGGCTGGTCGTCGTCACCGGCGCCGCCACCGCCGGTACCGTGACCCCGACCCCGCCCCCTGACGGCGTCGTCACCGCGGGCTGGGTCCAGGGTGGCGCACCCGGCGGCGGCGTCTACGGCCTCGGCCCGCCTCGCACCATCACCACCAACCAAGCACGGGCCACCCGCGAACTGGCCGCCGCGATCGACGCCGGCCGCCTGCCGGCCCCCGACTTCGTCGTGTGGCCCGAGAACGCCACCGACCTCGACCCCGACACCGACCAGCGCACCGGCCAGCTCGTCGAGCAGTCCGTCGCGGCCGTGGGGCGTCCCGTGCTGGTCGGCGCCATCCTCGACGGTCCCGGACCCCGCCAGCGGCGAACCGCCGCCCAATGGCGCGAACCCGACGGCCGGATCGGGCCCACCTATCAGAAACGCTCGATCGTCCCGTTCGGCGAATGGATCCCGTTCCGAGACGTGCTGCTGCCGCTGATCCCTGCCCTGCGCTACGTCGGCGCCCAGTCCGTGGCCGGCACTGATCCGGGTCTTCTCGACGTACAGCTCCCCGACGGACGCTCGATCAGCCTCGGCGTGCTGGCCTGCTTCGACGTCGCCTTCGACCCCGTCGTGCACGACCTCGCCACCGCGCAGGCCGTCATCGTGCAAAGCAACAACGCCATGTACCAGGGCACCGCCCAGATCGAGCAACAGTTCGCCATCACCCGGGCCCGGGCAGCGGAACTGCGCCGCGACACCCTCGTCGTCACCACCAGCGGCATCACCGGACTCATCGATCCCACCGGTCGGGTCACCATGAAGGTCACCGAACCGGGTCCCGCCGTTGGAGTGGTGCAACTCGGCCTGCGCACCGGGACCACCACCGCCAGCTGGCTCGCCACCCCCCTGGAGGTCACCGCGACCGTGGCCGCCGCGCTCTGGATCACGGCGCTCACGCTGACGCCTTCGCCGCGCAGGCGCTTTCATCCCTTGGTCGGATCTTGACCAGAGCCGGACCGACACCACACCGACGTCACGCACCCTCGACGGTATGGACACCAGCCTGACCGACCCCCCGGCATCTACTCTGGCCGCCGACAGCGTCACCGCGGCCACCCCGTGGCGGGCCCGCGCCGCCGGGGCGTGGGCGGCCACCCGAGCCACGTTCGGGGCCCTGCTCGGGCTCGCACCGCATGTCCTGCACCACGTCGGGTTCCTCGCCGGCGCCGCCCTCCTGACCGGCGTCGTGGGCAACACGGTGCTCTACGCAGCCGGGATGCTGCTCAGCATCCCGATGCTCAACCGCCTCCGGAAACGGTTCGGCACCTGGAAGGCGCCAGCGCTGGGGGCGATCGCCTTCACCAGCCTGTTCACACTGTCCGCGTTCGTGATCGGGCCCGCCCTCAACCCGACACCCGTCGCACCCCAGCCCGCGGCGACCACTGGCCCCACCGGCCAGCCGCTGGAGGGACACGACGGGCACCACCCAGACACGAACCAGACCAGATCTTGACCCGGCCTTGACCTCCGGCTCATGCGCTGGCTGCCACGCTGGACGATCGTGACCACACCTCGCCTCGTCCCTCCGGTGGCCACCCCATGAGCGGGGGTCACCGTCACCACCATGGGCATGATGGGGTGGACGCCGATGTGCGCGTCTCCCGGACGGCCCGGCTCGCGACACTCGTGCTGTTGGCCGTCGTGGCGGCGATCACCATGGCGGGTTTGGTCTGGTTGTGGCCGACCGAACGCGTCCTGCCGGAGGGTTCGGTGTTGACGGCCGAGGGGATCGTGCCGGTCCGCGGGCAGATCACGAGCATCGAGCCGTGCCCGGCCGTGCCCGGCGCCCCCGCGACGGGGCCGGACGCCGGTGTCCAGCACGCCTGCCTTGTCGCCGAGGTCGAACTGGACCGCCGGGCGGGCGAACTCGTGGACGTGGAGCTGGTGGGAGAGACCGCGTGGAGCGGCCTGCAGCCCGGCGACGGCGTCCACGTGGCCGAGGTCGGCGCCACCGAGGGGGTGCCCGGGGGATGGTCGTTGATCACGGTCGACCGGATCCCGGTCCTGGCGATCTTCGCCGTCTTGTTCGTGGTGGCGGTGCTGGTCGTCGCCGGCCGGAAGGGCTTCTTCGGGTTGCTGGGGCTGGTGGTGTCCGGGGTGGTGCTGTTCGGGTTCATGATCCCGGCCCTCACGTCGGGACAGCCGGCTGTGTGGGTGGCGATCGTGGGGTCGACCGCCATCATGTTCGTGGTGCTCTATCTGGCCCATGGGGTGTCGTGGCGGACCACGTCAGCGTTCGTCGGCACCTGGTTGAGCCTGTTGGTGACCACCGGCCTCGGCGCGCTGGGCGTGTCGATGGCCCGGTTGAGCGGCATCTCCAGTGAGGAGAGCCTCGCGCTGACCAACCTGCTCGGTGACCTCGACTTCCCTGACATCCTCACCTGTGGTCTGGTGATCGCGGGCCTGGGCGTGCTGAACGACGTGACGATCACGCAGGCGTCGTCGGTGTGGGAGGTCCGGGCCGCCGGGCCGCACCTGAGCCGGGGGCAGTTGTTCGCCTCGGGGATGCGGATCGGCCGCGACCACATCGCTTCGACGATCTACACCATCGTGTTCGCGTACGCCGGCGCTGCGCTGTCGCTGTTGCTGTTGTTGTCGTTGTACGAGCAGCCGTTGAACCTGTTGTTGTCGACCGAGCAGTTCTCCGAGGAGATCATCCGCACCCT
>CALMAD010000382.1 GCA_937859105.1 uncultured Propionibacteriaceae bacterium | reverse complement strand
CCCGGGGCCGACACCCCGACCCCCCGACCCGACGGAACCGTCGCGCCACCCGTGCGCTGGGCCGCCACCGGGTCCCGCACGACGTTGGCCTCGACCCCGGCCGGACGCCCCGGCCCGAGCAGCAGGTACCAGCCGAGGAAGACCACCGCCGTCAGCACCACGGTCACGCTGGCGAGGACGGCGGGCCTGGCCGCCGGCCTTGCGCCCTCCTCCGCCGGCGCAGGGGCTGCGCGCCCGGCGACGGCGGGCTGCCGCAGGGTGTCGTCGGGGTCGTCCTCGGCGGGCTCGGGCCGCGCGGCCGGCTGACCGGCGCGTTCGGGTGACGCGGGCGCGGCCTGCGCCGGACGGACTGCGTCCGGCTCGCTGGTGGTCGGCTCGGCCGCCGGGGAGGCGTCCGGCTCATCGCCGGGACACCGCTCGACGCGCGGCTCAGGACGATAGAGTGATTCGAAGAAGTCGTCACCGGCGTCGGCTGGCTGACGCCGACGCGCAGAATCGCTCTCCGTCACTTCTTCGATCTCCCCGAGATGCTGTTGCGACACCGGGGGTGGGCTTCCCCGGGCCATAGGTCCACGTGCCATTGTGACACGATCGCCCGTATCGAGCCACCGTCAGGGTGAAGGGCGCCTGACCGAGCGACCGGCTCACACGGCAGCCAGCGCCACCAGCAACACGAGGGCCGTGACCTCCACGAGGGCGCCCAGCACGTCGCCAGTGATGCCGCCCAGGCGTCGTCGGGCCCACCAGACGCCGCCGACGGAGGCCCCGGCCGCAGCCAGCACCGCGAGGAGGCCCTGCCACCACGGCAGCCCCGTCAACGCGCCGACCAGGGTGATCAGCAGCCCGAGGCACCCCCAGACGACGAGGCAACGCTCGAGCGGCAGCGATCCGGCCACCGCCTGGCCCAGGCCCTCCGGACGCGCGGCCGGGACGCCTCGCCGCGTCCCCACGGCCAGCGCCGCCCGCGACCCGGCCAGGGCGAGCGCGAGCAGGACCCAGCCGGCGGGCGTCCGCAGCAACGCGCCCGCGCAGGCCGCCTGCGCGCCGAGCACGAGGATGAGCGTCGTCGCGCCCATCGGGCCGACGTCCCCGGTGCGCATCACGTCGAGCGCACGCGCCCGATCGAACGACGCGCCGAGCCCGTCGGCGGTGTCGGCGAGGCCGTCCGCGTGGATGAAGCGGGTGCCGGCGGCCAGGGCGCCGACGACGATCAGCCCCACGGCCAGCTCCGGGACGCCCAGCAGGGCCAGCAACGCCCCCACCAGGGACGCCGCGGCCGCCACCGGCAGGACGGCCAGCGGGGCGACCGCCATCGCGACGCCCGCGACCTCGCGGGTCACGGCGACCGGCGGCTTGACCGGGATCAGCGTCAGCGTGCCGAACGCGAGGCGCCAGCCGTCGCGGAGGGCGTCCTGGTGCTCGTGCGCGCCCGGCTGGCCGGGCGTCGGCTGCTCGGCGGCGCTCATGCGGAGACCAACGCGTCGAGTTGGGCGATCTCGCGCAGGGCCACGACGGCCGCGCGGAGGATCGGGACGGCCACGACCGCGCCAGTCCCCTCCCCCAGCCGCATGCCCAGATCGACGATCGGGTCCAGGCCCAGCCGCTCGAGCGCGAACGAGCAGCCCGGCTCGGGCGAGCGGTGGCCGGCGGCCATCCAGGCGACGGACCCCGGCGCGAGCGACTCGGCCATGACGGCTTCGGCGCAGGCGATCAGCCCGTCGACCAGCACGGGGACGCCGCGGCGCGCCGCCCCGATCATGAAGCCCGTCGCGGCGGCCATGTCGGCCGAACCGAGCGCGGCGAGCCGCTGCACCGGGTCGGCCGCGCGATCCCCGATGCGCGCCACGCCCTCGTTGACGAGGGCGGTCTTGTGGGCCAGCGCCTCGTCGTCGATGCCGGTGCCGCGGCCGGTGACCGCCCGGGCGTCCACCCCGTACGTCGCGGCGATCAGCGCGGCGGACGGCGTCGTGTTGCCGATGCCGACATCGCCGGCGATGAGCAACTGGGCGCCGTCGGCGATCTGCGCGGCGGCGATCTCGTCGCCGGCGGCGAGCGCGCGTTCGGCCTCGTCGAGGGTCAGGGCGTCCTCGAGTTGGAAGGGCCGGCTGGGGCCGACGCGGTAGGCGCGCAGCTCAGCCGGAACGTCCGACAGGTCGGCGTCCACCCCCAGGTCGTACACGCTCACCCGGACGCCGACCGACGCGGCCAGCGCGCTCACCCCGCCCTCGCCGGCGAGGAACGCGCGGAAGATCGTCGGCGTGATCACCTTCGGGTAAGCGGAGACGCCATGGTCGGCGACGCCGTGGTCGCCCGCGAACACGACCGTCCGGACGTCGTCGAGCGGACGCGGCGGGCACTCCCCCTGGCAGGACGCGACCCAGGCGGCCAACTGCTCGAGGCGTCCGAGCGAGCCCACCGGCTTCGCCTGGCCGTCGCTGAGGCGACGAGCCTCGGCGTAGACCTCCGCGTTCGGCGGCGGGACGGGGGAATACATGGCGACTCCTTCTGCGACGATGCTGCCTTCAGGCGGGCCCGGCCGGGCCGGGCGGCGCGCGGGGGCCATCCTTCCACGCGCCGCGGACGGGCGCGGCGCGTCCTGAAATGCGCCGACGCACAGGAAACCCACAGGGAAGGGACAGCCAGCGCTCACAGCTTGCTGCCAGAGTGTTCTCATGACATCGCAGGCACAGCGTCCCCAGGCCCAGCCGTTGACCCGGCCGGACGGCACCCCCATCCGCATCCTGGCGGTCGACGACGAGGCGTCCCTCACCGAGCTTCTCTCGATGGCGATGCGCTACGAGGGCTGGGAGGTCACGACGGCCGGGTCGGGATCGACGGCGGTGCAGGAGGCGCGCAGCGTGCGTCCGGACGCCATCGTGCTCGACATGATGCTCCCCGACTTCGATGGCCTCGAGGTCATGCGCCGCATCCGCACCGGGCAGCCCGACGTCCCGGTGATCTTCCTCACCGCCCGGGACGCCGTGGACGACCGCGTCGTCGGCCTCACCGCCGGCGGCGACGACTACGTCACCAAGCCGTTCAGCCTCGAGGAGCTGATCGCCCGCCTCCGCGGCCTGCTGCGCCGCTCGGGCGCCACCACCGCCCGGCCCTCCAGCCAACTCGTCGTCGGCGACCTCACGCTCGACGAGGACTCCCACGAGGTCACGCGCGCCGGCGACGACGTCAGCCTCACCGCGACCGAGTTCGAGCTGCTGCGCTACCTCATGCGCAACCCGCGCCGCGTCCTGAGCAAGGCCCAGATCCTCGACCGGGTGTGGAACTACGACTTCGGCGGCCAGGCGAACGTCGTCGAGCTGTACATCAGCTACCTGCGCAAGAAGATCGACGCCGGGCGCGACCCGATGATCCACACGCTCCGCGGCGCCGGCTACATGCTGAAGCCGGCCGGGGCATGACGACGGACACCCCGTCGGCCCCCTCACTGCGGCTCATGGGCAAGGGCACCCTCAGCCGCCAACTCGTGCTGCGGGTCTCCGCGCTCGTGGCGATCATCGCGATCACGCTGAGCGCGCTCACGACGCTCGCGCTCCACGGCATCCTCGAGCGGCAGACGGACGAGCAACTGCTCACGTACGCGTCCCAGGCCGCGGGCGACAGCCACCGGCGCCCGGGGGTGGGCGACGAGGGGCCGCTCGGCCGGCAGACGGGGTTCATCCAGTACGGCGACTTCACGCTGCGCTCCGATCCCGGCACGACGGTGCGCACCGGCATCATCCAGACCCAGCAGAAGGGGCCGTCCCTGCTGAGCGACACCGTGCAGGGGCAACTCAAGCACGTGCAGGCCACCGGGACGCCGACGACGATCGTCCTCGACAAGCTCGGCCCCTACCGGGTCATCGCGAAGGAGTCCGCCGACGACAACCTCGTCGTGGTCGGGTTGCCGACGAGCGGCTACCTGACGCCCGTCGTCACGCTCGCGGTGGCGGCGGCCGCCCTGACGCTGCTCGCGATCGTCATCGCCATCGTCGCCGCCCGGCGCGTGGTGGACGCCAGCCTGCGTCCGTTGCAGCGCCTCGCGACGACCGCGACAAAGGTGTCCAACCTCGAGCTCGACCGGGGCGAGGTGAACGTGCCCGTCCGGGTGGCGCAGGCCGACACCAACCCGCGCAGCGAGGTAGGCCAGGTCGGGCTGGCGTTCAACCACATGCTCGACAACGTGGAGGGCGCGCTCGACGCGCGGCAACGCTCCGAGACCAAGGTGCGGCAGTTCGTCGCGGACGCCTCTCACGAGCTGCGCAACCCGTTGGCGTCCATCAAGGGCTATTCGGAGCTGACCCGCCGTAACCGCAGCGAACTACCCGAGGATACGGCCCACGCGCTGGATCGGATCGAGTCCGAGTCCGAGCGCATGTCGGCGCTGGTGGAGGACCTCCTGCTGCTCGCCCGCCTCGATTCCGGCCCCGCGGTGGCGAAGCACCCGACGAACCTCAACGACGTCGTCGCGGACGCCGTCTCGGACGCCCAGGTCGCCGGCCCCGACCACGAATGGTCGCTGTCCATCCCCGAGGAGGACGTCATCGTCTCCGGCGACCACTTCCGCCTCCACCAGGTCGTCGCGAACCTGCTCTCCAACGCGCGCACCCACACGCCGGCCGGCACGTCGGTCTACACGACGTTGTCCACCGGGCACGGCACCGCGATCATCACGGTCGCCGACAACGGGCCCGGCATCCCCGCCGAGATCCGCGACCGCGTCTTCGAGCGCTTCACCCGCGCGGACGCCTCCCGCCAGCGCCGGGGCAAGGGCGGCGCGAGCACGGGGCTCGGGCTGGCGATCGTCCAGGCCGTCATGGCCGCGCACGGCGGTTCGGCGGCCGTGGACTCCTCGCCCGGGCACAGCACGTTCACCCTCACCCTGCCGCTCGCCGGCTGAGCGCTCAACATCCCTCTCCCCCGCGTTCGGCCCTGCCGGACGCGGGTTTCTGCGTCCCGGCCCCGGGTGCCTCGGCGTCCGGAGGTTGGCGACAATGCGTCCCGATTCTCACAGACGGCCCACAGGGA
>CALMAD010000381.1 GCA_937859105.1 uncultured Propionibacteriaceae bacterium | reverse complement strand
CCCAGGATGGTCGCCTCCTCCTTCGTCTGCGCCCAGGTGAGGCTGACCCAGGCGTCGTCGGGCCCCCGGAAGCGGTAGGCCTCCCGGTCGGGGGTCAGCTCGACCCTCCTGTCGAGAAGGGCACCCACCGAAGGGGCGCACTGGGCAAGAACCTCGTCCAGCTCGGTCATGGTCGTCCTTCGGTCAGCGTGGGTCACAGGTGGTCAGTCTAGGGATTGTGCAGCGCCGGCCGTCGCAACGCAACAGGTTGAACCGTCAACCGGTGGTAGAATGTCGTTATGTCTGTTCTCACCCCTGTCCACTGGCTGGATTCCGACCAGCAGGAGGTCTGGCGCGACTTCCTGGCGGCGGTGGCCATCATCGACACGAAGCTGGACGCGGCGCTGCGCCCCTTCGACCTCGATCTGGGCGAGTACGAGATCCTCGTGAACCTCTCCGAGGCGGAGGGGCACCGCATGCGCATGTCCGAGCTGGCGCAGGCCGTCCGGCAGTCGCGCTCGCGCCTCACCCACACCGTGGCCCGCATGGAGAAGAAGCACCTCATCGAGCGCCAGTCGTGCGCCGACGACCGCCGCGGCGTCATCGCGCAGCTCACCGACGAGGGCTACGGCCTGCTCGAGCAGGCGGCGCCGACGCACGTCGACTCCGTCCGGCAGGCGTTCATCGACGCGGTGAATCCGCGCGATTTCGAGGCGCTCGGACGCGCGATGCGCGCCGTCATCGAGGTGGCACACTGAGGGCGTGACAGCCCAGGACGTAGCGACCGAACCACTGCGACGCCTCGCCGAGGAGGCAGGGCCTGGGATCACCATCGACGAGTCCGCCCTCGCGCGGGCCCTCTATTCGTCGGACGCCTCCCTCTATCGCGTGCAGCCACTGGCCGTCGCGCACCCGCGCACGACCGAGGAGTTGATCCGGGTCGTGGACGCCGCCCGTGCGGCCGGCGTCCCGCTGACGAGCAGGGGCGCGGGCACGTCGTGCGCCGGCAACGCCGTGGGGCCGGGACTGATCGTGGACACGTCGCGGCACCTGCACCGCATCTGGTCCGTGGACGCCGCCGAGCGCGTCGCCGAGATCGAGCCGGGCGTCGTCCAGGCGGTGCTCACCGCCGCAGCGCTGCCGCACGGGCTGCGGTACGGGCCCGACCCGTCGACGGCGAACCGCTGCACGATCGGCGGGATGATCGGCAACAACGCGTGCGGGCCGCGGGCGCTGGGGTACGGGCGGGCCTCCGACAACGTGGTCGCGCTCGACGTGGTGACCGGCACCGGGGAGCGGCTCACGCTGGATTCGCGGCAGGATCTGCGCGGGTCGAGCTCACCGCCGCTGAGCGCCCTGTGGCGGCTGGTGAACGACAACCTCGGGCTGATCCGCACCGAGTTCGGCCGGTTCTCGCGGCAGGTGTCCGGCATGAGCCTGGAGTGGCTGCTGCCCGAGAACGGGTTCGACGTCGCCCGGTTCTTCGCCGGAACCGAGGGGACGCTGGGGGTCATCACGCGGGCGACCGTCCGGCTCGTGGCCGACGACCCGTACAAGGTGATGGTCGCGCTCGGCTACCCCACGATGCCGGAGGCCGCCGACGCGATGCCGGCGATCCTGCCGTTCCGGCCCACCGCCGTGGAGGGGATGGACCGGCGCATCGTCGACGTCGTCGAGCGCGCACAGGGCTCCGACGCGGTGCCGCCGCTGCCCTCCGGGGACGGCTGGATCTTCGTCGAGGTCACCGGAGACGACCCGGTCGAGGTCACCGAACGTGCCCAGAGCCTGCTGGGGGCGTCCGGGTGCGCCGACGGCGAGGTCGTCACGGACGCGGCGAAGGCCGCGCGGCTCTGGAAGATCCGTGCCGACGGGGCCGGCCTCGCCGGTGTCAGCCTCGACAAGCCGGCCTACGGCGGCTGGGAGGACTCAGCGGTCCCTCCGGAGCGGCTCGGCGCCTACCTGCGCGACTTCGACGCGCTGCTGGCCCGGCACGGCCTGCACGGGTTGCCGTACGGCCACTTCGGCGACGGGTGCGTGCACTGCCGCATCGACTTCCCGCTCATGGACGCCGACGGTGCGGCCGCCTACCGGGCGTTCATCACCGAGGCGGCGCATCTGGCGGCGTCCTACGGCGGCTCGATGTCGGGCGAGCACGGCGACGGGCGCGCGCGGTCGGAGCTGCTGCCCGTCATGTACTCGCCCGAGGCGATCGACCTGTTCGCCCAGGTCAAGGGCATCTTCGACCCTGACGACCTCATGAACCCCGGCGTCCTGGTGCGTCCGCGGGCCATCACCGACGATCTCCGCGCCCCGCAGGTGCGCAGGTCGCCGCTGTGGGCGTCCGACGCGACCTTCGTGGAGCAGGTTCACCGTTGCACCGGCGTCGGCAAGTGCGTGGCCGCCGAGCGGGCGGGCGCGGTGATGTGCCCGTCGTTCCAGGCGACGCGCGAAGAGAAGGACTCCACGCGCGGCCGCGCCCACGTGCTGCAGGAGATGATCAACGGCACCCTCGTCACCGGCGGGTGGAGCGCCCCCGAGGTGCACGAGGCGCTCGATCTCTGCCTCTCGTGCAAGGGCTGCGCGCGCGATTGCCCGACCGGCACCGACATGGCCGCCTACAAGGCGCGGGTGCTGTACGAGACGTACAAGGGCAAGCCGCGCCCCCGGCGTCACTACGCCCTCGGCTGGCTGCCGCGGTGGGGACGCCTCGTGCAGACCGTCCCGGCCGTCCTGCCGCGGCTCGGCAACCTCGTGCTGCAGACGCCCGTGCTCCGCGGCATCGCGCAGCGCGCGGCGGGCCTCGACACCCGGCGGAAGGCGATGCCCCGGTTCGCCCACGGGTCGAACCGGTCGAGGGTGCGCGCGGACGTCGCGCGTCGACGTCCGGAGGGGCGCGAGGTGGTCTTGTGGGTCGACTCGTTCTCGGACGCCTTCGCCGGCGACCACGTCGCGGCGGTCGCGGCCGTGCTGATCGAGGCCGGCTTCGCCCCGACGCTGCTCGAGCGCAAGGCCTGCTGCGGTCTGACATGGATCTCGACGGGGCAGCTCGACGGGGCCCGCCGCGAGCTACGCGCCGCGACGGACGTGCTGCACCCCTACGCTGCGCGCGGCGTCCCGATCGTCGGCACCGAGCCGAGCTGCCTGTCGGTGTGGCGCTCGGACGCCCTGGATCTGCTCGCCGACGACCCGCGCGTCGCCGAGGTCGCCCGGCACACCTGCACGCTCGCCGAGCTGCTCGATCGCGAGCCCGGCTTCACCGGGCCCGACCTGTCCGGGCACACGGTCGTCGCGCAGCCCCACTGCCATCAGGCGTCCGTCATCGGGTGGGACGCCGACGAGCGGCTGCTGCGTTCTTGGGGCGCCACCGTCGTCCGAGTGGGCGGCTGTTGCGGCCTGGCCGGCAACTTCGGCATGGAGGACGGCCACTTCGAGGTCAGCTCGACGATCTTCGAGCACGACCTCGGCAAAGCCATCGACGCGGCGGGCCCCGACGCGATCATCTTGGCCGACGGCTTCTCCTGCCGCACCCAGGTCGGCGACCTTCGGGGACGCCAGGCCCTCAGCCTGGCCGAGCTCATCGTCGCCCACCCCTCCCGGACGCCCGCGGCGACCGCCTGACGCCCCGCCCCCGGGCCGGGGTGCCCAGGACGCGACGAA
>CALMAD010000380.1 GCA_937859105.1 uncultured Propionibacteriaceae bacterium | reverse complement strand
GGACCTGGCGTCCATCAGCGGGTACCTCAAGACCCTGGAGAGCGGCCCCACCGGTGGCTTCACCCTCGGCTCGATCGGCCCCGTCACCGAGGGCTTCTTCGCCTGGGTGATCGGCATCGGAGGCCTGTCCCTGTTCGCCGTTTGGATCGCATCCCGAGGAGCCCGCGCCCGATGAGCCGACACGACACCACCCCCGCCGACGTCGAGGTGTACGACCAGTACCCCGTCGACGACCCGGGCATCGAGCCGCACGTCGAGCGCTACACGGACGCCTCCGAGGCGGCCGGCAATCGCTCCTACCGCAAGATCGTCACGATGTTCGGCCTGGTGCCGATCCTCGCCATCGCGTTCGTGGTGATCTACTTCGCCGTCCCCCGGCACTGGTCGGTCAGCATCTTCGGCAACGAGTTCCAGGGCCAGACGCTGCTGCTCGGCCTCACCGGCGGCCTCGCCGTGATGCTGATCGGCATCGGGGCCGTCACCTGGGCGCGCGAGATCATGAGCGACGTCGAGATCTCCGAGGAGCGTCACCCGGCGTCCAGCGACGCCGAGACGCGCGATGCGGCGCTCACCGCGGTGAACGCCGGCATCACGGAATCGCGGGTCGGACGCCGCAAGCTCATCCTGGGCAGCCTCGGCGGGGCGCTCGGCATCGTCGCGGTGCCCGCGGTCGTCATGCTCGCCGACATGGGCCCGTGGCCGACCAACGCGGTCCGCCGCGAGACGATCGAGAAGACCATCTGGGCCGAAGGCGTCCGGATCGTGAACGACGTGAACTACCTGCCGCTGCGTCCGGCCGATCTGGAGATCGGCCAGCTCGTGAACGCCGAACCGGCGAACCTGCCCGACCTGCACGGGGCCGAGTTCCAGGTGGAGAAGGCGAAGGCGGCGCTGGTCGTGGTGCGGATGGACCCGAACACGATCAAGATCCCCAACAGCCGGCGCGACTGGCAGGTCGGCGGCATCCTGGCCTACAGCAAGATCTGCACCCACGTCGGGTGCCCCATCTCGCTGTGGGAGCAGCAGACGCACCACCTGCTGTGCCCCTGCCACCAGTCCACGTTCGACCTGGGCGACTCCGGCGTCGTGGTCTTCGGGCCGGCGGCGCGTTCGCTCCCCCAGCTGCCGATCACGACGGACGCCGAGGGCTACCTGATCGCGAAGAGCGACTTCACCGTCCCGGTGGGGCCGAGCTACTTCGAGCGTGACTCCCGCCACGACTACAAGGAGGGCGACCGCTAATGGCAAGGCCCGCAAAGATCGCCACGGCGTCCGAGTACGACGAGCCGAGCGTCCCGCCCGAGGAGTCGGGCGTCCGGTCGTTCAACGGCCCGGCGGCCTGGCTGGACGACCGGGTCGGCGTCGGCAAGATCGTGAAGTTCGGTCTGCGGAAGGTTTTCCCCGACCACTGGTCGTTCCTGCTCGGCGAGATCGCGCTCTACAGCTTCATCGTGCTGCTGCTGACCGGCGTGTTCCTCACGATCTGGTTCAAGCCGTCCATGGCCGAGATCGAGTACACCGGCACCTACCAGCTCATGCGTGGGCTGCCGATGTCGGAGGCGTTCGAGTCGACGCTGAACATCAGCTTCGACGTCCGGGGCGGCCTGCTCGTGCGGCAGATCCACCACTGGGCCGCCCTGCTGTTCGTGGCCGCGATGACCGCGCACATGCTGCGCGTCTTCTTCACCGGCGCGTTCCGCAAGCCGCGCGAGCTGAACTGGCTCATCGGCGTCGGCCTCATGTCGCTCTCGCTGATCGCGGGCTTCTCCGGCTACTCGCTGCCCGACGACCTGCTGTCGGGCACCGGCCTGCGGTTCGTGGACGGCCTGATCCGTTCGATCCCGATCATCGGCACGTGGGCAGAGTTCTTCGTGTTCGGCGGGGAGTTCCCGGGCAGCATCCTGATCTCGCGGCTCTACATGGTGCACATCCTGCTGGTGCCGGGCATCCTGCTGGCCCTCATCGGCGGTCACATGGCGATGCTCGTCTACCACAAGCACACGCAGTTCCCCGGCCCCGGCCGGACGAACAACAACGTGGTCGGCTACCCGCTGTTCCCCGTGTACATGGCGAAGGCCGGCGGCTTCTTCTTCATCGTGTTCGGCATGCTCATCCTGATGGGCGCCACCATGTCGATCAACCCGGTGTGGGCGTTCGGCCCGTACAACCCGGCGCAGGTCACGGCGGGCAGCCAGCCCGACTGGTACATGGGCTTCGTCGAGGGCGCGCTGCGCATCATCCCGGGCTGGGAGTCCCACTGGGGCCCGACCACCTGGTCGTGGAACATCTTCCTGCCCGGCGTCGGCATGATGGGGCTGCTGTTCACCAGCCTCGCCCTGTACCCGTTCATCGAGCAGTGGATCACGGGCGACAAGTCCGAGCATCACCTGCTCGACCGCCCGCGCGACGTGCCGACGCGCACCGCCCTCGGCGTCGCCGGCATGACGTGCTACGGCATGTTCTGGATCGCCGGCGGCAACGACATCGTCGCCACGCACTTCAAGGTGTCGCTGAACGCGGTCACGTACTTCATGCGGGTCGCCGTGTTCGTCGCCCCGATCATCGCGTTCATCGTCACCAAGCGCATCTGCATCGCCCTGCAGCGGCGCGACCGCGAGCGCCTGCTGCACGGCGGCGAGTCGGGCATCATCGAGCGCTCGGCGGTCGGCGGCTACTCCGAGCCGCACGAGCCACTGGACGCCGACGCGGCCTGGGCGATCTCCCAGCAGAAGCAGTACGAACCGCTGACGGCCGCCGACACGGTGGACGCCGACGGCAAGCCGGTCAAGCACAGCAAGCTGCGCGCCCGGCTGTCCCAGTGGTACTTCGGCCACGACATCCCCAAGCCGTCCCGCGCGGCGCTGGAGGAGGCCCAGCACCACGGCCACGACGCGGAGCCGTCCGACATCGAGGCGTCCACCAAGGCCGCCGAGCTGGACGACTCGGTGGACGCCCACCGCTGACACGACAGCACCCTGACGGGGGCCGACGCACTG
>CALMAD010000379.1 GCA_937859105.1 uncultured Propionibacteriaceae bacterium | reverse complement strand
GGGCCGACGAAGCGGGCGGGGGCGGCGTCCCCGCCCTCGACGCCTCAGCCCGCCGCGATGCGCCAGCGCGAGGACGCCCTCGCGCTGCTCGCCGCCGTCGCCCACCGGCACGAGTTGCGCGACATCGAGGCGCGCTGCCGGGCCGCGATCGAGCAGGCGCACGGGGCGGTCGTCAACGTCGCGGTGCTCGGCAAGTTCAAGGCCGGCAAGTCCACGCTGCTGAACCGGCTGCTGGGCGCGGACGTCTTGCCCGTGCAGGCCATCCCCGCGACGGCCGTGATCACGCGCGTCCGGTTCGGCCCGGCGCTGAAGGCGACCGTCCACAAGACGGGCGGCGAGACGCTCGCCATCGAGCCGTCCGCGCTCGCCGACTGGGTGACCGAGACCGGCAACCCCGGCAACGCGCGCGGCGCGAGCTGGGTGGAGGTCGAATCGCCGGGGCTCGCAGGCCTGGAGCGGCTCGTGCTCGTCGACACCCCCGGCACCGGCGGCACCTGGGAGCACCACACCGCGACCAGCCTGTCCTGGCTGCCGAACGTGGGCGCCGCGCTGCTCGTCGTGAACGGGACGCACCCGCTCGGCGACGAAGACCTCACGCTCATCGAGCAGGTCCGCCCGCACACCCCGACGCTCATCGTCGTGCTCAGCAAGATGGACCTCATGAGCGAGGCCGACCAAGAGGCCGTCCTCGCCCACGTCCGCGGGGCCCTGCAGCGCCGCATGGAGGACGCCCCGGCCGTCCTCCCGTTCTCGATCGCCGACGAGCACGCCGAGTACCGCGAGCAACTGCGCGCCCTGCTGCGCCGGCTCGACGACGGCCACGTCGTCGCCGCCGAGGCGCTGGCGGCCCACCGGGTGGGGCAGCTGGCGTCCGAGTGCCGCGACTACCTGGAGGTCGCGCTGGCCGCGGCGTCCAGCCACGCCGAGGCGATCGGCGAGCTGCGCGTGGCGCTGGACGCGGAGGCGTCCCGGCTGCCCGAGCTGCGGCAGCAGGCCGCGCGGCAACTGGAGCCGATCAACAAGTCCCTAACCGAGCACGCGCAGAAACTCGCGCGCCGGCACCTGCGCGCCACCGTGGAGCGCCTCGACCGCGACCTCGCCGAGCAACAGCCCACGTGGACCGGGAGCCTGAAACAGGAGAACGAACGCTTCCGGGCGTGGCTGCGGCCGGCGTTGTCGGAGGCCATGGCGCCCGTCGCGCCGGCGATCGCGATCGGGCTCGACCGGCACCTCGACGACGCCATGGACGCCGCAGCGCGCATCGGCGAGGCGTTCGTCCAGCGGCTCGGACGCCACGTCGCCCAGGCGACCGGCGTCGAGCTCTCGCTGCCGGCGCCCGACCCGCGCCGGGTGCCGACCGAGAGTGTGGAGGATCCGGTCAGCGCCACCTACGAGAGCCCGCTCGAGCTGCTGTCGCCCGTGATCCCGATGGGGCTCGCCCGCACCTCCGTGCGCCGGCGCATGAGGAACGCCCTGCCGTGGGAGGTCGAGAAGAACCTCTCCCGCGTCGCCTACCGCACGGCCAAGACGGGCCGCGACGGCCTGCAGCAGGCGCTCGACCTCTACATCGACGGCCTCGCCGCCGTGCTCGACAACTGCCGGCGCGCCGCGGACGCCAGCCCCGCGGACGTCCCGGCGATCTCCGCCGACCTCGAGCGGGTGCGGGGCCTCGCCTGACGGCCCGCGTCGCGTCTCGACGATCGGTCCGCCGCGCGATTGCGACGTTCGGCCCCCGGACGATCGCGACATACTGTCATCATGGGCGGGACGCCGGGCGGGAGGGGGTGTGCGGGTGCGTCTGACACACAAGTCGATGAACCGGAGCGCCCAGCGCCTCGGCATCGTCTGCTACACGCTCATCTTCACCGCGGCGGTGGGCGGAGCGATCAGCCACAACCCCTATCCACCGCTGCTGACCGCGTCCGCACTGATGGCGATGGGCGTGCTCACCACGCTGAGTTGGGTCGAGCTGGTGGTGCGTCCGGGCTCCGCCCTCGTGGGACGCCTCGTCTACGGGCTGTGCATCCTCGTGACGATCGCGCAGGTCCCGCTGCTGCCCACGCTGCGCGGAGAGTCGGGCTTCCCCACCCTGGTCTTCCTCAGCCTGCTGGCCGTCGGGTACGCGGCCGTGAGCTTCCGGACGTGGGTGGGGCGCGCGCACGCCCTCGTCTTCGGCGTCTTCTACGGGGCGCTCCATGCGGAGTTCCGCAACGTGCAGAACGGCATCGCCGAGGGCATGATCCTGATGGTGCTCATGCTCGGCGTCGTCGAGCTCTCCCGGCTGGCCGAGACCGTCGCGGCCAACATCGAGGCGTCCTCGCCGCGGCAGTGGCAGCTCCGGGAGGCGCTTGCCCGGACGCGCCGGCGCGCGTTCGAGCGCCAGCGCTGGAACGGCCTCATCCACGACAAGGTGCTGGGCGCCCTGCTGTCGGCGTCCCGCGAGGGGACCATCAGCGAGAACTCCCGGGAGCTGGCCACCGAGGCCGTCGCCGCCCTCCGGCCGGGCAGCGGCCCGGGTGGGCTGCGCTCGGGCCTGTCGGCCGTCGTGGCGGCCGCCGCCGAGCGCCTGGGCCTGAAGGCGATCGTCGACATCGAGGGCGACGACCCGCCCAGCCCGGTGCTCGAGACGCTCGGGGAGGCGACCGTCGAGGCGCTCACCAACGTGGCCAAGCACTCCGGCCAGCGGGTCGTCAGCGTCCAGGGACGCCTCAGCCCCGCGGTCAGCACCGTCACGGTCGCCGACGAGGGCCTCGGGTTCGACCCCGGCGCGCACTCCGGACGCCGCGCCGGCATCAGCATGGGCATCGTCGGACGCATGGCCTCCATCGGGGGTGCCGCCGAGGTGGATTCCCGCCCTGGCGAGGGGACGCGCGTGACGCTGTCGTGGCACACTCATGAGACGCCCCCGACCGGCCTCGAGACGAGCATCGTGCTCGCGGCGCCGTTGCGCAACGTGCTGCTCGTGACGACCGGCATGCAGGTGCTCTTCGCCTGGATCTTCCGCGACCCGATCAGAAACGACTCCGTCCTGCTGGCCACCATGGCCCAGTGCGTGATCACGACGGCGGCGGTGGTGCAGAACCGCGACCGCTCCTGGGTCACGGCCGTCTGCGGCCTGTCGATGATCCTCGCCCCGATCCCGCTGGTGATGAACCTCGCCGACCCGACCTCGTTGGACCGGCACTACTGGTGGGGCGGCGCCTACTCGTCCGCGGTGGGGATCCTGGCCTTTCGGTTCCCGACGTGGGTCGTCGCCGTGATCACGGGCGGGATGGTTCTGACCGAGGCGGTCGTGGAGGCCGCCGTGCTGGGCGCCCCGTCGGCGGCCATCCTGCTGTGGAACTACATCACGACGCTCGTCGTGCTGATCCTGGGCATCGGGACGCGGCGCTCCCTCGACCACGCCGCCGAGGTGCTGGAGGCGTCCGCGGCGGTGGAGGGGCGCGGCCGCGTCCAGCTCGCCGAGGAGCAGGAGCGCGAGGCCGTGGCGTCGGCCCGCCGGTCCGAACTCGAGGCCAAGGCGGTTCCGCTGCTGACGCGCATCGCGGAGGGCGGCGTCCTCACCGACGC
This sequence comes from uncultured Propionibacteriaceae bacterium, assembly GCA_937859105.1. Lineage (GTDB taxonomy): Bacteria > Actinomycetota > Actinomycetes > Propionibacteriales > Propionibacteriaceae > Propioniciclava. The sequence continues at coordinate 286 of CALMAD010000379.1, read as the reverse complement.
GCAGTGCGCCGCCATGGCGCGTGCGGAGGCCGAGGTGCGCGACCGTCTGGTGGCCGACGTCTTGCTGGACCCCTCCCTGCAGGCCGCCACCGCGGAGGCCCGCGACCGCGGCGTCCGGGTGGATCTGGTGGCCACCGGGGAAGAGACACCCTCGCTCGCCGCCTTCCGCGATCTGCTGCGCGAAGCCCTCGCCACGGCGCCCCGATCGAGCCGTCTGACCGCGCATTGGGCGGCCACGGACCGCGTCCGTGGGTCCATCGTGCTCCTCGGACGCCTCGGCCCGGAC
>CALMAD010000378.1 GCA_937859105.1 uncultured Propionibacteriaceae bacterium | reverse complement strand
GCCGTGCGGGGGGCGTCCGGGGAGATGCGAGAAGGGGAGCGTCAGCCGAGGCTGACGCCGACGAGGCGTCCGATCCAGAACGTGACGCCCATCGCGAGCAGGCCGCCGATCACGTTGCGGAGGATGGCCTTCACGTACGGCGTCTGGCCGGCGCGGGCGCTCAGATAGCCGGTGAGGGTGAGGCCCACGCCGACCGCGATCACCGTCACGATCATGCGGATTGCGGGCGGCGCGAACGCGATCGCGAGCAGCGGGATCAGGGCCCCGACCGTGAACGCGATCGCCGACGAGATCGCCGCGGCCACCGGGTTCGTGAGTTCGTCGGGCTCGATGCCCAGCTCGGCCTCCGCGTGGGCGCTCAGGGCGTCGTGCGCGGTGAGCTGCTCGGCCACGCGGTGGGCCAGCTCGGCGTCCAGCCCCTTGTCGCGGTAGAGGCCGGCGAGCTCCTCGAGCTCTTCGGCGGGCATCTCGTCGAGTTCCCGGCGTTCCTTGTCGAGGAGCGCCTTCTCGGTGTCGCGCTGGGCGCTGACGGACACGTACTCGCCGGCGGCCATCGACAGCGCGCCGGCGGTCAGGCCGGCGATGCCCGCGGTCAGGATCGCGACGAAGTTCGTCGTGGCGCCGGCCACGCCGGCGACCATGCCGGCCGTGGAGACGATGCCGTCGTTCGCGCCCAGCACCGCCGCCCGCAGCTTGTTGAGCAGGCTCATCTGCGAGCCGGCCTCGGCTTCGGCCTGCTGGTAGCCGGCCGGGTCGCCGCCCGCGAGGGACTTGTCTTTGCTCACTGCTGGCCTTGCTCCTGGATGGACGGCCCCTCGGCCGAGGGCGCCTGCAGCGGCGGCGGCACGGACGTCGCGATCGTCGGCACCGCGGTCGCCGGGACGCCGCTGGCGCGGACGCCGGACGCCACGTCGGCGTCGTCGGGTGAGAAGGGCGACCGTGCGCCGCCCGCCGCGTCGCCCCCCGGCCCGTCGGCGAGGGCCGCGAAGAGCTCGGCGTCCGGTTCGGTGTCGGTCTCGAGGTCGTCGAGCTCGTCGTCGGACGCCTCGGTGTCGGTGACCTCGACCACCAGCGGCGACTCGAAGTAGATCGGCCGGACGAGGATCGGGTCGCCCGGGGAGCCGCCCCATGACGCCTGCAGCCCGCGCTCGCGCAGGATCGCGACGGCGTCGTCGGCGACGACGTGGACGTCGTCGCCGTCGTCGAAGACGCCGACCTCGATGGTGAGGGTGCGGTCGAGGATCATGCGGTCCAGCGCCGGGATGTCGGAGTAGAGGTAGCCGCGCAGCGTGACGCCCTGCTGCTCGACCTCCACGCGCAGCTCGTTGACCATCTCGAGGGCCTCGGCGCCGTCGTACGCCTGCCCGAACAGGTAGGCGATCTGGACGCCGGCGAGCGCGTCGAGCGATAGCTGCAGGGCCTCGGCGTCGGGCGAGGTGACGGTGACGCACCGGTTGAACTCGGCGGCCACGGCCGCGACGATCGCGGGCACGTCGGCGGGAGCGACGGGGTCGTCATCGGGGAAGTTCAGCTCGAAATCGTCGGCGAGTTCGATGAACTCCTCCACGACCTCCTCCAAGGAGGCGCTGCCCGACGCCAGGCGCAGCGTGATCGCGCCGGTGAACGTGGCGTCGTCGGGCGGGAAGGCGCTCTCGCGCAGACCAAGGCTCATGGAAACCAAGCGAATCACGCTGCGGGGCCGCGGACAAGCCGCGCGGCTCGAATATTAGCCCTGGTGGCTAGTCGAGGTGGCCGGTGTGGGGCCGTTCCGGCGCGGCCCGCGGAACCGGATCCGGTCGGCCTTCTCGACGAAGCGCTGCTGCGTCCGCGCGGTCGCGAGGATCACGCGGTCGTCGCGGGGCGGCAGCAGGATGCGGTCGGCGGCGTCCAGGCCCGCCTGCAGCTCGCGGACGCGCTCGAGCTCGGCGTCCACCCGCGCGCCGAAGAGAAGAGCCAGGTTCACGATCCACACGCCGAGCAGCAGGACGATCACGGACCCGATGACGCCGTAGTACGCGTTGAAGCGCCCGAATCGGTTCACCCACTCGGAGAACGCGACGACGGCCCCCGCCATCACGGCGAGGGCGAGCACCGAGCCCACCGTGATCCAGCGGAAGTGCGGCTGCCGCACGTTCGGCGTCGCGTAGTACATGAGCGACGTGAACACGATCGCCGCGATGCCCAGGATCGGCCACTTGATCCAGCGCCAGAGCTCCTGGGTCTCCGCGCCGAGGCCGACGGCGTCCCCGACGACGCGGGCGATGTCGCCCGAGAGCAGCACCGTGAGCATGGCCAGCGCCGCGAAGACGAGCGTGATGACCGTCAGCAGCAGGTTGTACGGGATGATCTTCCACAGCGGGCGTCCCTCGGCGACGCCGTAGATCTTGTTCATCGCCCGGCCGAACCCGGCCACGTACCCGCCCGCCGACCAGACCGCGATCGCCAGCGAGAACGCGAGCACCCAGCCGGCGCCCGCGGTCGTCGCCAGGTTGCGGATCGGGTCGCCGACGAGCTCGACGACGGACGCCGGGGCGTGCGCGCCGAGGAAGTTCACGATCCAGTTCGTGGCGGCCCGGCCTTGCCCGACGACGCCCAAGGCCGACACCATCGCGAGCAGCCCGGGGAACAACGACAGGATCGCCGAATAGGTGAGGGCGCCCGCGGCGTCGATGTCGACGTCGGTGAGCATCGACCACCAGGCCCGCCGGAACACGTAGCGCCACGACCGGCCTCGGATCTCGACGACCCGCTGCGGCTTGCGCGGATCGTCGGGCTCGGGGGCCTCGTCGGCGTTGGCGATGGTGGCCGCCTGCTCGTCGTCGACCGGGACGGTCTCGTCGCCGACCCAGACCGTGTGCTCGCCGCTCGGGGGCGCGTCGTTCTCCGGGATGTTCCCGGCCTGGCTAGGGCGCTCGTCCGCGCTCATCCGCACCTCCGCGGGTGGGTGGTCCTGAGGCGCATGCTACTTGCTTCGGCGCCCGGCGAGGGTGAATCGCAGGTACGCGGCCGACCCGAGCCAGACCAGCACGAGCCCCGCCCAGTACGACGGCGTCACGCGCTGCCCGAAGACCGTGATGCCCAGCAGGAACTGGCACGTCGGCGCGATGTACTGCAGCATGCCCACGATGCCGAGCGGCAGCCGCCGGGCGGCGACGGCGAACAGCCACAGCGGCGTCGCGGTGAGGACGCCGGAGAGCGCGAGCAGCCAGGGCGACGCGGGCGTCGCCGTGAAATGGGACGCCCCGGTGGCCGCCAGGACGCCGAGGTAGCCGGCCGCGGCCGGCGCGAGCACGAGCGACTCGGCGAAGAGGCCCTCCAGCGCCGGCAGCGTGAGCCGCTTCTTGACGGCCCCGTACAGGCCGAAGCTGAAGGCGAGCACCAGCGAGATCCACAGCGTCCGCCAGTTGCCGGCCGCGATGACGACGACGCCGGCCAGGGCGAGGAGCCCGCCGACGCGGGCGCCGCGTCCGACTCGTTCGCCGAACAGCAGGACGCCCAGCGCCACGTTCACCAGCGGGTTGATGAAGTACCCGAGGGACGCCTCCACCACGTAGCCGGATAGCACCGCGACGATGTAGGTCAGCCAGTTGATCGCGACGAAGACCGCGGCGGCGACCAGGGCGAGCCCGCGGCGTCCGGCGAAGGCGGCGCGCAGCCAGCCCCACGGGTGGCGTAGCGCCAGCAGCAGGACGGTGACGAACACCAGGCTCCACACGATGCGGTGGGCCAGGATCTCCAGCGGCAGCGCCGGGCGCAGCATCGCGAAGAACACCGGGAACACGCCCCACAGCAGGTACGCGACCGCCCCCGCGAGGAGCCCGGCGCCCTGCTCGGGATGGGCGGGCTCGGGCTGGG
>CALMAD010000377.1 GCA_937859105.1 uncultured Propionibacteriaceae bacterium | reverse complement strand
ACGACGACCGCGGCAGCGCGGCCAGGCGCGCGCGCTCGGCGAAGGACGCCGCCGGGTCGGGGTCCGGGTCGAGGAAGACGTGCAGGTGGTTGAACGCGGCCACCAGCTTGGTGTGCTCGCTGCGGAGCATCCCGTTGCCGAAGACGTCGCCCGCCATGTCGCCGACGCCGACGCAGGTGAAGTCCTCGGCCTGGCAGTCGACGCCCATCTCGTAGAAGTGCCGCTTGACCGATTCCCAGGCCCCGCGAGCCGTGATGCCCATCTTCTTGTGGTCGTAGCCGACCGAGCCGCCCGACGCGAAGGCGTCCCCCAGCCAGAACCCGCGCGCGAGCGAGATCGCGTTCGCGTTGTCCGACAGCGCGGCCGTGCCCTTGTCGGCGGCCACGACGAGGTAGGCGTCGTCGGCGTCGTACCGGACGACGCCCTCGGGCGGCACGACCGCCCCGTCCACCATGTTGTCGGTGACGCTCAGCAGCGACGTGATGAAGATCTCGTAGCAGGCCACGCCCTCGGCGAGCCAGCCCGCGCGATCGGTGCGGGCGTCCGGCAGGTTCATCGGCACGAACCCGCCCTTCGCGCCCACCGGCACGATCACCGTGTTCTTCACCATCTGGGCCTTGACGAGGCCGAGCACCTCGGTCCGGAAGTCCTCCTTGCGGTCGGACCACCGCAGCCCGCCGCGCGCGACCGGGCCGAACCGCAGGTGCACGCCCTGCACCCGGGGGCTGACGACGAAGATCTCGAACGCGGGTCGCGGCTCGGGCAGCAGCGCGAGCTCGCGGGGCAGGATCTTCAGGGCCAGCGCGGGCGCGTCCTCGACGAACGCGTTCGTCCGGACGACCGCCCGCAGCACCGCGACGTACATGCGCAGGATGCGATCCTGGTCGAGGGAGGCCACGTCGTCGAGCATCTTCTCGATCGCCCGGGCCTTCTCCTCGAAAGACGCCGCCCGCTCGCCCACCTCGCCCCCGCGCGCGGGGTCGAACTTGGTCTCGAAGGCGTCCACGAGCGCCGCCGCGATGGCCGGGTGCTCGGTGAGCGCGTCCGCGACGTAGAACTGCGAGAACGGGATGCCCGCCTGCTGCAGGTACCGCCCGATGCCGCGCAGCCAGCTCACCTGCTGCCAGGTGAGCTTCGCCGTCATCACGAGCCGGTTCATCTTGCCCGGGTGCGCGAGCCCCCGGTAGGACGCCGCGAACGCCGCCCGGAACCGCGCCCGGTCGTCGGCGTCCCACTCCGCCGGAAGATCGTCCGGCAGGCGCAGACCGAAGTCGTAGACGTGGACGCGGTCGCCGCGCAGGTCCCACTCGAACGGACGCTCGTCGGTCACCTCCACCCCGAGGACGCCGAGGTGCGGCAGCACCTCGGTCAGCGACATCGGCCGGCGCGTGAACACCTTGAAGCGCAGCGCGTGCGGCCGCTCCGCGTCGGGGGCGATGCTGAACTGGAGGTCGCCGTCGTCGGCGGGGTCGAGGGCGTTCGCGAGCCGCAGGTCCTCCACGGCCACGGCCGGGTCGAACACCGACTCGTAGGCCTCGCCGAACTCGACGCCGCGCTCCTGGGCCGGGAGTTCGTCGGCCACAGCGTTGAACTCGTCGTCCCAACTGCGGGTCGCGGCGGCGATGCGCCGCTCGAGGCCGGCCACGTCGACGTCGGCCGCCCGCGCGCCGTCGGGGAGCTTCACGACGAAGAAGAGCCTGGCCAGCACCGATTCGCTGACCTGCACCTGGTGCTCCAGCGTCTCGGCGTCGAGGGCGTCCATCAGGATCTGCGCGATCCGCGTCCGGACGGCTGTGTTGTACCGGTCGCGGGGCAGGTAGATCGTGCAGGAGACGAACCGGCCGTACCGGTCGGCTCGCACGAACAGCCGCACCTGCCGGCGCTCCTGCAGGTTGACGACGGTCTCCACGATGGGGGCGAGCTCGGCCACCTTCGCCTGGAACAGCTCGTCGCGCGGGTAGGTGTTCACGACCTGCCGCACCACGTGGCCGCCGTGGCTGTCGGGATCGAACCCGATGGACGCCTCCAGCTCGCGCGCCTTCTCGGCCAGCCCCGGAATGTGGTCGACCGACTCGGAGTACGCCGTCGCGGCCAGCAGGCCGAGGAACCGGTGCTCGCCCACGATGTGCCCCGCCTCGTCGAACACCCGGACGCCCAGGTAGTCGAGGTAGGAGGGCCGGTGCACCGGCGAGCGGCGCGGGAACTTCGTGACGACGAGCAGCTCGCGGCCGTCGTCGCCGGGCGCGATGGCGTTGAAATCGACGGCCAGATCCTCGCGGCAGATCCCCAGCGCCGACCCCTCGACGGGCGTGAAGCGCTCCCCCTCCACCGCGAACCGCTGGTAGCCGAGGAACGCGAAGTGGTCGTCGGCGAGCCACTCCAGCAGCCGGATGACCGTGCGCACCCGCCCCGGCGACACCGGCTGCGGCGTCTGGTCGAGCACGCGGCCGCACTCCACGGCGTGGGCGCGCATGCGGTCCCAGTCCTCGACCGCCAGCCCCACGTGGCGCAGGCCGGGCCGCAGCTCGTCGGCGAGCGTCGCGCCGAGTTCGTCCGCCGAGCGGCCGAGCGGCGGGTAGATCTCCAGGCAGATCCACGACTCGGGCGAGCCGGGGGCGTCCGCCTCGCGGGGCGCGATCGACGCCAGGACGCCGTCGGCGTCCCGCTCGGCCAGGAACTGCGGGTGATGCAGGTGCCGGATCGACCAGTCCCGCCGCGTCAGGTCCATCAGGACGGTGTCGACAAGGAACGAGCGATCGGTCGTGACGATCTGGACGACGGTGGACCCCTGCGCGCTCCAGCCGTCCTCGACCGCGGTCGGGGTGACGACCGAGATCAGGTCCGTGTCGCCCTCGCGCCGGGCCCCCAGCTCGAGGTGGGCGCGCATGAGGGCGGCCAGGTCGGCCTCCGCGCGCTCGGCGAGTTCATCGGGACTGTTGCGCGCGAAGTAGCAGCGCGTGAACGCCTCCGGATCGATCGGAACCGGCAACGCCTCCCCCAGCGCGGCCGCGGCCCCCTGAAGCTTCCGATCCTTCTCCGCATCCTCGGCCGAGAAACCGGGCACCATCATCACTCCCTTGTGCGATCGCTTACCGGTCATGCTAGCCAAGCGGCCCGGGACGCGCGATCCGAATGCCGCGCCACGCACGAGAGGATCTGTGACGCACGGGCCACGGTGCCCCAGAATGAGGGCCATGAAGCTCACCGCACGCCACCATTTCAAGGCGTCCCCCGACCGGGTCCTGGCCATGCTCACCGACCCGGCTTTCCTGGCCCACGCCTGCGAGCGGCTGGGCGCACACTCGCACGAGGTGACGGTCGACGGCGAGGCGTCCGGCTCCCCGACGACGAGCACGCGGGCGGTCGTCGAGGCGCCGTCCGAGGTCAGCCGGTTCTTCGGGAAGACGCTGACGGTCGTCCAGACGGTCGCCTGGGGGCCGCGGACGGCGTCCGGGGGGCGTGACGGACGCCTCGACATCGCCGTCCCCGGGCTTCCGGTCACGCTGACCGGCGCCGCCGCGCTCAGCGGCACGGACGCCGAGACGTCCATCGACTACGACGGCGAGCTGACCGTGAACGTCCCGTTCGTGGGCCGCCAGATCGAGGAGCAGGCGGCCCCCGAGATCACGGGCGTCCTGAACTCCCAGCAGGCCATCGGCGAGGAGTG